>CAZLBJ010000095.1:0-7784 GCA_964557755.1 uncultured Thermoanaerobaculia bacterium | reverse complement strand
GTCCGGGGGACGCTCCGCTTCAGTCGGACTAGGGGGAGGAGCGCTCCGCTCTTCATGGAGCGCACGCCACCGGTCTCGCGGACGTCGCGGGCTTGCGCTGTGCGCTCCCTGGAGCCCCCGGCCGGAGCCCCTCCACCCGCCACCTCAGCGGCAGTGGAGTAGGGGGTGAACGTCAACACCCATGTCAACACCCACGTCAACGCCCACGTCAACACCCACGTCAACACCCACGTCAACACCGACATCTCTCTTCGCTGATCTGTTGACGTTGACGTTGCATGCGGTGGCTGAGACTGAATGTCTGCCTTGGCCTTGCCGCCACCAACGCCCGCATTCTTCCTGTGGGGCCACCGCCGGTCTCCGGGGTGGGGTGGGTCCTCGGGTAGGGACCCCGGGAGCGGGCCAAGCGCAATCCCGACCGGAGTCGTACGCCGATGGCGGCCCGTGGACGAGGAGGCGCGCCCCCCTCCAAAGTGCTGGCGTAGCGCGCCGCTCCCTGCCCGAGGACCCACCCCACCCCGCCACCTTCGCCCCTCCCCCCGACGTTGACGTTCGCCGTTGACGTTCGAACAGTCCGGACCTAGATCTCGTGGATCCGGATACCGCCGTTCGTCGTGCGGATCTTCAGCACACCCGGACCGCCGCCGTTGAGGTCGGCGCTGATCGACTTGCTGTTGTACTTACCGTGGACCTCGACCGGGAAATCGCACGAGATGCCGCCGTTGGTGGAGCGCGCGTCGAGGCGCGCCTGGACGTCGCGGGGCAGCGCCAGGCTGACGCCGCCGTTGGTGGTCGAGAAGCGCATGTCGGCGTCGTCGGCGACCTGGCTCATCTCGACCTCGATGCGTCCGTTCACCGTCGAGGCCGAGACCGAGCCGCGCGCCTCGGCGACGTCCACCGAGCCGTTCACCGTCGACACGTCGACGCGGCCGCCGACGCCGCGAAGCTGCACCCGCCCGTTGACGCTCTCGACCTCCATCTCACCCTCGACGCCGGCCACCTGCACGTGGCCGTTGACCGTGTCGGCGGTCAGCCGGACCTGGCGCGGCACCTTGAGATAGAAGGACGCCGAGTGCTGGACGCTCCAGCCGCGCAGCCAGTCGAAAAAGCCCTCGCCGTCGTGGCGGAAGCGGCGGACGACGACCGACAGCCGCTGCGGCGTCGAGTCGACGTCGATCTCGAACGCCTCCATCGCCGCCTCGGCGCGCGCCCGGTCGCCGGCCTTGGTCTTCTTCACGATGTGCAGCTCGACGCGGTCGCGGTCCCAGGCCTCGACCTCGATGACGCCGTTGACGTTCTCGAGCACCACCTCGCCGCCGGGCTCGAGGCGGAAGGTGCGGTCGATCTCCCGGGTGACGGTGTCCGCCGTCGCGCCGCCGGCGGCGGCGAGGACGGCGGTGGCGGCGAGGGCCAGGACGAGGGCTCGGGTTCGGGGCATCGCGGTTCGCATGGTCTCCTCCGGATGGGTGGGGGTGCGGGGCTCTGGCCGCCACTACGGAGGCGCCGCCGGCCGGGTTTCAAGCCGCCGTCCGCCAGCGCCCGATAGAATCGCGGCACCCCGCGGCGCCGCCGCCGCGGCTCACCTGCCATCCCCTCGGAGGAGGAGCCCTTCATGGCCCAGCGAGTGCGCGCCCTGCTGACGCCGTTCCAGTCGTTCGTGCGCAGTGGGAGCGCCGGCGGCATCCTGCTCATCGTCGCCGCCCTCGTCGCCTTCCTGTGGGCCAACTCCGGCGCCGCCGGCGCCTACGAGGCGCTCAAGGAGCTGCCGTTCGGCGTCGAGGCCGGTGACTGGGGGCTGCGCAAGCCCCTGCTGCTGTGGGTCAACGACGGCCTGATGGCGGTCTTCTTCCTCCTCGTCGGCCTGGAGATCAAGCGCGAGCTGCGGGTGGGCGAGCTGTCCGACCGCGGCTCGGCGCTGCTGCCGATGGTCGCCGCCGTCGGCGGCATGGTGGTGCCGGCGGCGATCTTCGCCGCCGCCACCTGGGGCGGCGAGGGCCTGCGCGGCTGGGGCGTGCCGATGGCCACCGACATCGCCTTCGCGCTCGGCGTGATGGCGCTCCTGGGCAAGCGGGTGCCGCTCGGCCTCAAGGTGTTCCTCACCGCGCTCGCCATCATCGACGACCTCGGCGCGGTGCTGGTCATCGCCGTCTTCTACACCGCCGACCTCGACCTCGGGCTGCTGCTCGCCGCGCTCGGCGTGTGGGTGGCGGCGCTCGCCTACGGGCTGGTCGGCGGGCGCAGGATCCCGGTGTTTCTCGTCTTCGGCGTCGTCCTCTGGTACCTGATGCTCAAGTCCGGCGTCCACGCCACGGTGGCCGGCGTGCTGCTCGCCCTGGCGGTGCCGATGCGCCGCGAGCTGAACGTCGCCGAGCTCCGCCAGGAGCTCTCGAACCTGCTCCACGGGCGCGACTTCGAGCGCCAGGAGGTCGAGCTCGAGCACGTCGAGGACCTGGTCCGCAACGCGCACAGCCCGCTGCACGACCTCGAGCACTCGCTGCAGCCGTGGGTGGCGTTCTTCATCATGCCGGTGTTCGCCTTGTTCAACGCCGGTTTCACGCTGTCCGCGGACGCCTCTCTGGGCGCGCCGGTGGCGCTCGGCGCCTTCCTCGGGCTGCTCGTCGGCAAGCCGCTGGGGGTCGTCGTCTGCGCCTGGCTGGCGGTGAAGAGCGGCGCCGCGGCCCTGCCGCGCGGAGTCGGCTGGGGGGCGATGTGGGGCACCGGCCTCCTCGCCGGCATCGGCTTCACCATGTCGCTGTTCATCGCCGCGCTCGCCTTCGGCGGCGGCGGCTTGCTCGACCAGGGAAAGCTCGGCGTGCTGTCGGCGTCGGTGGTGGCGGCGGTGGTCGGGCTGGCGGTGCTCGGGCGCGCGACGCGCCGGGTTGGATAGGCGTCGAGAGGCATAGGCGGCGCGCGGCGGTCACGCTATGATCGGTAACCCGGGCGCCCGCCCGCCCCGTCCGCCCCGACGCCGTACCGCATGACCACCTCGACCCTCATCGAACCCGCCGTCGCCGCCCCCCGCAGCCGCCGCCTCGGCCGCGTGGTGGGGGCCGAGCCCGGGCCGCTGCTGCTCGTCGTCGGCTCGCTGCACGGCAACGAGCCGGCCGGCGTCGCCGGCCTGCGCCGCGTCTTCGCCCGCCTGCCCGGCGGCTGCGACGCGCTGCGCGGCGAGCTGGTCGGCCTGGCCGGCAACCTGGCGGCGCTCGACCGCGGAGTCCGCTTCATCGACCACGACCTCAACCGCCTGTGGACCGGCGAGCGGCTGGCGCGCCTGCGCCGCGACGGTCCGCGGACGGTGGAGGAGCGCGAGATGCGCCTGCTCGACGCCGAGATCGGTCGCGCGCTCGACGGCGCGCGCGCCGCCGGCCGCCCCGTCTTCCTGCTCGACCTGCACACCACCTCGGGCGGCGGCCCCGCCTTCTGCGTGCTCGAGGACACGCTGCCGATGCGACGCTTCGCGCTTCAGCTCGAGGCGCCGCTGGTCCTCGGCCTGGAGGAGGAGCTGTCCGGCACGCTGACCCACTGGCTGGCCGACCGCGGCGTGGTGGCGGTCGGCTTCGAGGCCGGGCAGCACGAGGAGCCGGCGGCGGAGGAGCGCGCCGAGGCGGTGGTGTGGCTGGCGCTCGAGGCCGCCGGCTGCCTGGCGCCCGGCAGCCGCCCGGAGGTGGCGGCGGCGCGCCGGCGGCTGGCGGCGGAGCGGCGTGACCTGCCGCGCGTCGTCGAGGTGCGCCATCGCCACCCGGTGGCGCCGGAGGACGGCTTCGCCATGGCGCCCGGGTTCGCCACCTTCAGCCCCGTCGCCCGCGGGCAGGCGCTGGCGATCGACCGCCACGGGCCGGTGACGTCGCCGCAGGCCGGCCTGCTGCTGATGCCGCTCTACCAGCGCCTGGGCGAGGACGGCTTCTTCCTCGTGCGCGAGGTGGCGCCGGCGTGGCTCAAGCTGTCGACGGCGCTGCGCCGCCTGCGCCTCGAGCGCGGCCTGCACCTCCTCCCCGGCGTGCGCCGCCACCCGGACCTCCCCGGCAGCTTCCTGGTCGACCGCCGCGTCGCCCGCTTCCTCGCCCTCGACCTCTTCCACCTGCTCGGCTTCCGGCGGCGCGGCCCGGCGGTGGGACGGTACCTGGTGATGACCCGGCGGGCGCACGACGTCTGACGGAGGGATCGACGTTCGGCGGGTGGGGCTCCCTACCACCCCTCTGCGTGGTGCGCTTCTTCCTGCCGTTCCTTAGCGTGGGGCCATGGGGGAGCCGAGCCTCGTCGCGGAACCGTGTTCGTTGGTCTTCGTGCAGGCGGAAGGGGAGTTCCTGGCGCGCTGGCCTTCGTTCGCCGCCACCATGGTCCTCGACGACCTGCGCCGGCGGGAGTTCTCCCGCCTCGACGCCGGCGGCCACGTCTACCTCGACTTCACCGGCGGCGGGCTCTACGCGGCGTCGCAGGTGCGGCGGCACGGGGAGATGCTGCTCTCCGGCGTCTTCGGCAACCCGCATTCGACGAACCCCACGTCCTCCGCCGCCGCCGAGCGCGTCGAGCGGGCGCGGCGGCGGGTGCTGGAGTTCTTTCGCGCCTCGCCGGAGGAGTACGTCGCGGTGTTCACCGCCAACGCCAGCCAGGCGCTGAAGCTGGTGGGCGAGTCGTACCCGTTCGAGCCCGGCGACCGGCTGCTGCTGACCTTCGACAACCACAACTCGGTCAACGGCATCCGCGAGTTCGACCGCGCGCACGGCGCGGTCACCGAGTACCTGCCGATGCGGCCGCCGGCGATGCGGGTGGACGAGGCGGACCTGGCGGCGGGGTTCGGCCGCGCCCCGGCGGCGCGGCACAAGCTGTTCGCCTTCCCGGCGCAGTCGAACTTCTCGGGCGTCCAGCACCCGCTGGCGTGGGTCGGCGAGGCGCAGCGGCTGGGCTGGGACGTGCTGCTCGACGCCGCCGCCTTCGTCGCCACGAACCGGCTCGACCTGTCGCGGGTGCAGCCCGACTACGTGGCGCTGTCGTTCTACAAGATGTTCGGCTATCCGACCGGCGTCGGCGCGCTCCTGGCGCGGCGCGCGGCGCTGGCCAAGCTGCACCGGCCGTGGTTCGCGGGCGGCACCATCACCGTCGCTTCGGTGCAGGCCGACCGCCACGTGCTCGCCGCCGGCGAGGCGGGCTTCGAGGACGGCACCGTCGACTACCTGGCGATCCCCGCCGTCGAGCTCGGCCTCGACCTCCTCGACGCGGTGGGGATGGAGACGGTGCACGAGCGGCTGCGCTGCCTCACCGGCTGGCTGCTCGACGCTCTCGGCGCGCTGCGGCACGCCGGCGGCCGGCCGCTGGTGCAGGTCTACGGGCCGCGCGGGACGGCGGGGCGCGGCGGCACCGTCGCGTTCAACCTCGCCGACGCCGCCGGCCGGCTGGTCGACCACCGGCGCGTCGAGGCGGCGGCCAACGCGTGCGGCATCTCGCTGCGCACCGGCTGCTTCTGCAACCCCGGCGCCGGCGAGGTGGCCCTCGGCCTGTCGCGCGCCGAGCTCGAGCGCTGCTTCGCGGCGGCGCCCGGCGGCATGACCTACGAGGACTTCCGCGGCTGCATCAGCCCGCAGGGCTCCGGCGCCGTGCGCGTGTCGCTGGGCGCCGTCAGCACCTTCACCGACGTGTGGGCGCTGGTCGAGCTGCTGCGCGGCTTCCTCGACCGCTGAGGACGGCTCAGCCGGCCACCGGCTCCGGCTGCACCGCCGTCACCTCGAACTCCGGCGGCTCGGCCATGTGGCGCTTGACGGCGCACTGGTCGACGGCGCGCAGGATGGCGGCGCGGTACTTGTCGGGGAAGCCCGGCGGCAGCTCGACGGCGATGCGCAGGCGGGCGATGCGCCCGTCGCCGCGCTCCGGCTCCATCGTCACCCGCAGGCCCGCGGTGGCGATGTCGCGCTGCTGGCAGAAGCGCAGCGCGTAGAGGCCGGCGCAGGTGCCGATCGAGGCGAGGAAGAGGTCGAACGGCGCCGGGCCGCTGTCGCCGCCGCCGGCGTGCAGCGGCTGGTCGGTGTGCACGGTGTGGCCGCGGTAGGTGGCGTCGACGGCGACGCCGCCTGGAAAGGTGATCTCCATCATCGGTCTCGGTCCTCGGTCGGTTCGGGTGCGCCGGCGGAAGGCGCCGGCCACCCCCTGAGAGACACGAGGACCGCGCGAGGTTCCCGCGCTAGCGGCGGCGTCCCCGCCGCGTGCCCAACCAGCCGTCGAACGACCAGGCGCCGCCGCCGGTGAAGGCGAGGGCGACGAAGACGACGAGGTAGAGGACGGCGAGCTCCTTGTCGCCGAACGGGTCGGCGGCGTGGGCGACGAACACGGCCACCGCCATGTTGATGACGATCGGCACCGCGAACCAGCGCGTCTTGACGCCGAGCACCACCAGCAGGGCGCAGAGGAACTCGGCGAAGGCGGAGAGCGCCAGGCTGGGCAGCGGCCCGAGCCCGATCGGGTCGGCCCAGTCGTGGCGGCCCTCGACCAGCCGCATCACCTTGCCCCAGCCGTGCGTCATCAACAGCACCCCCGCCCCCGCCCGCAGCACCAGCAGCCCGAAGTCCAGCGCCGAGTCGCGTCGCATCGTCTCTCCCTCCCTCGCTCTGTCTCGTTCCGGTGTCCTGCGCGCGAGCTCCTCGAGCTGCTGCGTGACGATGGATGGTACCTCGCCCGTACCCGTGGCAGCCACCGGCAGCTCCGTCACGCGACGAAGCCCGCCGCGCGGCCGCCGAGGTCCGGCGGCTCTGCGGCGCGCCTGAGCGGCGGCTCGAGGCCGAGCCGCCGCCCTTGTCGCCCGCCTGCGACGAGCTTCAGATCGCCGCGCCGGCGGCGCCGGCGCCGCCACCGCCGGGCGCGGGCGCCGCCGCCACCTGCGGCCGCACCTGCACCTGCGCCGGGGCGAGGACGCGCTGGAAGCTCCAGCGCTCGCTCGTGCGCACGCGCAGGTCGTGCCAGCCGGGCTCGAGGTCCGGCGCCTCGACGAGCAGCAGGTAGCGGCCGCCGCCGAGGGTGTGCTCGATGCGCGTCACCTCGCGGCCGGGGAACTCGTGGGTGCGGAAGAACTGGCCGCCGGTGTCGTCGGCGAAGGCCATCAGCGTGGTCTCCAGCGAGTGGAAGTCGGCGTCGGTGACGTCGAGCACGAAGGCGGGCACGCGGGCGCGCACCAGGGCGGCGCGGGCGTCCTCGTAGCGGCGGCTCATGCTGATGGTGCCGGCGTCGAGCCGGCCCAGGCCCCAGCCGACGTAGACCATCGCCTTCTCGCCGGGCAGCGGCTCGAGCGCCTCGGCGACCAGCGCCAGCGCGTCCTCGGCGCGGGCGACGCGGCGCGCCTGCCGCTCCTCGATGCGGTGGGCGAGCGACGGCACGGCGGCGGGCGGCACGGCGGGGAAGGCGGCCGGCGTGTAGCCGAACGAGCGCTCGACGGCCGCCTTCAGCGCCGCGCGGTCGGTGGTGAAGTCCTGGTGCAGCTTCAGGTGGCTGTCGAAGGCGACCACCGCGGCGGCGACGTCGGCCGGCAGGGCGTCGATCATCTCGTCGAGGTGGCGGTGCAGGCGGAAGAAGCCGACGATCTTGCTCGGCAGCAGGCTGGTCTGGAAGAAGAGGACGACGAGCTGGCGCGGCTCGGCGACCGCGGGGTCGAAGGCGGCGGCGGTGCCGGCCCGGCCGGCGTCCTCCAAGGGGGACGCGGCCGTCGCGGCGAGGGAGCGCGCGTAGCCGTCGGCGACCACCCGGTCGACGGCCTCGACGCGCGCCGGCCGGCCGGCGAGCGTGACGGTGAAGTCCTCCGGCCC
>CAZLBJ010000094.1:0-4965 GCA_964557755.1 uncultured Thermoanaerobaculia bacterium | reverse complement strand
ACCACGCGCACCATCGCGCCGCCCGTCTCCACGAAGAACGGCCGGACCACGCCGGGATCATCGTCTGCTCCCTCGACATCGATTTCGTGGGTCAGGCTGGAAGGGTCTCCGAGGCGGTCGGTAGCCACCCCTCGACACGAGGGGTCCTCATTCGCGTCAACAGGCCCGGGTGAGCGCACTCACCGTTCGGCCTCGCCCCGCCGCCGGGCGATCCAGCCGTCCAGGCTCCACGCCCCCGCCCCGGCGAACATCAGGTAGAGGAACAGGAAGCAGTACAGCACCGCCGGGATGCCGCCGTTGACGGTGGGGTAGATCGACGCCGGGGCGTGGAACTGCCAGTAGGCGACGGCCATCTCGCCGGCGAGGACGAAGGACACCGGGCGGGTCAACAGGCCGAGGACGATGCAGGCGCCGCCGATGATCTCCAGCAGGCCACCGATGCCCATCTGCGACAGCAGCTCGACGGGCGGCATGTCCGGCGGGCCGGGCGGCCAACCGAACTTCGTGCTGCCCGCGGTGATGAAGATCGCGCCCGCGACGATGCGCAGCAGGGCGAGGAAGCGGCCCGTCCAGGGCGAGGGGGACGCGGTGAAGATCGACATCGGGGCCTCCGGTTCGGTTCGGGCGCCCGTCCAGCCGGGCGGCCTCGCTCGCTAGTCGAGCGGCGGCAGGTCGAATCGACACTACCCGGGGATGCGCGCCACCAGGTCGATCTCGACCAGCGCCCCCTTGGGCAGCGCCGCCACCTGCACCGTACTGCGCGCCGGGCGGTGGTCGCCCATCGCCTCGCCGTAGAGGTCGTTGAGCTTCGGGAAGTCGCCGAGGTCGGTGACGTAGATCGTCGCCTTCACCACGTCGGAGAACCTGCAGCCGGCCTGGGTGAGGACGTGGCGCAGGTTGGCCAGGACGCGCCGCGCCTGCACCTCGAAGCCGCCCTCGACCATCTTGCCGCTCTCAGGGTCGAGGGCGATCTGGCCGGAGGTGTAGAGCCAGCCGTCGACTTCGACGGCCTGCGAGTAGGGGCCGATGGCGGCCGGGGCGCGGTCGGTGTGCAGGAACTGCATGGGGACCTCCTTGCGGGGGGTTCGGGGCGCGGTCAGTCGCCGTCGTCGCCGTCGAGGACGCCGATGTAGGGCAGGTTGCGGTAGAGGCCGTCGTAGTCGAGGCCGTAGCCGACCACGAAGACGTCGTCGATCGGGAAGCCGGTGTAGTCGATCGGCACCTCGACTTCGCGCTTGGTCGGCTTGTCGAGCAGCGAGCACAGCTTGACGCTGCGCGCGCCGCGGAAGCGCAGCAGGTCGAGGATGGTGCGCAGCGTGTAGCCGGTGTCGACGATGTCCTCGACGAGCAGCACGTCGCGGCCGCGGATCGGGGTGTCGAGGTCCTTGCGGATGCGCACCTCGCCGGGGGTGGTGCCGCCGCGGTAGCTGGTGGTCTGGAAGAAGTCGATCACCACCGGCATCAGCTCGATCTCCTCGAGCAGGTCGATCATGAAGAACACCGAGCCGGTGAGGATGCCGACGCAGACCAGCGGGTCGGAGGCGTCGCGCCCCTCGCCGCCGTAGTCGCGCTCGATCTCGGCGGCGAGCTCGGAGACGCGCCGCGCCAGATCGTCCTGCGAGATCAACACCCGGGGCATCTTCACCGTGCGGCTCCTCCCGTCGCTTTCGGGCTACAATCCATGGATCTACGATCTTCTACCTTGGGGCTAGACATGTCCGTTCAGGAGCTGAGCGACCTTCACCGGCGGTACGTCGACCTCTCCCAGCGCTTCCGCGCCGCGTGGGTCTACCACCAGTTCGTGCAGAGCCTGGCGCGCGTCAACGGCGACGAGGCGCCGCCGTCCCCCTACGCGGGGCGCTTCCAGGAGCTCTACGGCCAGCTCAAGGAGTGCTCGCAGAGCCTGACGCCGGGCGAATCGGCGCCGCTCGCCGGCCGCTTCGACGACATCGAGGCCGAGATCGGCGAGCTGCTGGCCGCGCTGCTGGCGGAGGATAGCAAAGTCGCCCCCCAGACGCTGCGCCAGTTCTTCCAGAAGTTCCGGAACTACGACGAGAAGATCCTCGCCCAGCTCACCCGCTTCTACCTCTTCGCCTGCGGCGACGCCGAGTGGACCGCCGACCGCCGCGACAAGGTGGACTTCCTGATCACCCGCCTCGGCGTAGAGCTGCGGCGCACCGACCTCGGCCCCGGCGCCGGCACCCACCAGGAGCGCGAGATCTTCAACAGCTTCTGGAGCCTCGCCGGCCAGGCCGAGCCGCCGGCCGACAAGCTGGCCGGCCTCGAGCGCGCGCTGGAGGAGATCCGCCGCGAGCTCGACGGCGTCACCGGCCTCGACGAGCTGACCGAGAGCGAGTCGCTGCGCAACTACCGCGAGCTCAAGCACAACCTCGGCAAGCTGTTCTTCCATCCGCGCATCCTCGGGGCGGTGCTGGCCACCAACTTCGCCTTCCGCGACGCGGTGCGCCGCCTCTACCAGAAGGAGGAGCAGCGCATCGCCTCCGACTACCAGCGCATCTTCGACCTCGAGCGCGAGGTGCCGGTGGACTTCCAGCTCGACCAGGAGCTCACCGTCTTCCGCCAGCAGGTCGAGCGCTTCGAGCGCCGGCTGCAGAGCGACGAGATGCGCCTCGACGACCTCGTCGAGCTGCGCGAGCGGGCGCGCTCGCTGATCCCGCGGCTGGCCGCCGGCGACGGCGGCGAGGCGAGCGGCGGTGAGGACGAGGTGTCGACGCAGGAGACGGCGACGGCGGCCGAGCCGGAGCCGGGGGCGAGCGACGACCTCACCGTCAACGCCGCCATGCAGGCGCTGGTCGACGAGGAGGTGCGGCGCAACGGCGGCGCCGTGCCGCCGCGCCTGATCGAGGAGCCCTACCGTAACCTGGTCGAGGCGCTCAGCGAGACCACCCTCGGCGCGCCGGCACGTAGCGTCGTGCTGACGCCGGAGATCTACCCCTTCCGCCTCGAGGCGCGCGAGGTGGTGGCCTACCGCCGCCTGCACGAGGGCGCCGCCGGCGGCGGCGCCGCCCACGACCTCGAGACCGAGCGCGTCCTGCTCGAGGGAGCGGCCCTGCGCTCCGCGCTGAGCGGCGCCGTGGACGACACCCGCGAGGCGCTCGACAACACCTCCGGCGGCGGCGAGGCGGTGACCCACGCCCGCCACCTGGCGTCGCTCGGCGACGCCTACCTGCGCCGCTACGACCACCTGCAGGAGGAGGCGCTGCTCGGCGGCACCCTCGACGAGGCGCGCAGCCTCGCCGTCCTCCGCATCCGCATGATGCGCGACTACGCGGAGCTGTGGCTGCTTGCCCATCACGATCTGCTCCGCGGGTAGGCGGCTCGACATCTGCCCCGGTGACGACGTGCTGTGCTCGACGCTCACCTTCGTCGCCACCGCCAACCCCATCGTCAAGGACGGCGAGCGGCCGGTCTTCCTCGACTCCGAGCGTCGCACCTGGAACCTCGACCCGGCGCTCCTCGCCGAGGAGCTCGCCCCTCCCGCCGGCCGCCGGCCGGCCGATGCCGAAGGCGGCGATCGTCGTCGACCTCTACGGCCAGTGCGCCGATTGGCAGCCGATCCTCGCCGCCTGCGCCGAGCACGGCGTGCCGGTGATCGAAGACGCCGTCGAGGCGCTGGGCGCCACCTGGGGTGGCCGCCCCGCCGGCAGCTTCGGCCTGCTGTCGACCTTCTCGTCCAAGGCGCCGCGTCAGGCGCGCGCGGCACTATCCAGTATCTCTTCGACCGCATCCCCACCCTGAGAACGGCCCGACGTCGCGCGGGCGCGGCTCCTCCTCGAGCTGATCGCGGCGCTGGGAGCGGCCTGGACGACGCCTGCTTGGGCGGAAGGGGAGCTCGAGCCGCTGCTCCAGCCGCCGGCGGCTCCTGGACTGCCTTCCGAGCCGCAGGTACCGGCGCCTCCGTGGCACCGGGGGGGGCCAGGCTGGCCCCCCGGAGGGCGGATGTCGGACTCTGCTGGTACATAATACCGCTTCGCCGAGACGGGGACCGCCTTCTCCGAGCGCTCGACTGGGTCGACGAGGAGTGCCCGGTCCGTCGACTCGCGCGAACGACCCGATGCGATCTTCCCTCGACCCTCGTCGAACTCCGCCGGAGCCCGTGCTCCTCTTGTACGGCACCCGTCCCGAGGCGATCAAGATGGCTCCGGTCGTCGCGGCCTTGCGGGCGCGTCCGGACCGCTTCCGGCTGACCGTGTGTGCCACGGGGCAGCATCGCGAGATGCTCGACCAGATGCACCGGGACCTCAGCCTCGCCCCCGACCTCGACCTCGACCTGATGCGTCCACGACAGAGCCTCAACGACCTCGCCGGCCGCGCGTTCGTCGCGCTCGACGGCGTCCTCGAGCAGACCCGGCCGAGTTGGGTGCTCGTCCAGGGCGACACCACGTCGGCGGCCGTGGCGGCGATGGCGGCTTTCCACCGCAGGGTGCGGGTGGGCCACGTCGAGGCCGGGCTGCGGACGGGCGACCTCCGCCAGCCGTTCCCCGAAGAGGCGAACCGGCGGATCATCGACGTCATCGCCGACGCCCTCTTCGCGCCCACGGAACGGGCGCGGGACCGGTTGCTCGCCGAGGGAGCCCGCCCCGAGACGGTCCATCTGACCGGCAACACCGTGGTCGATGCGCTGAAGAGGTTCTGGGGGGACCAGCCGGTCGAGAGGCGCCCCGAGGTCCTGGTCACCGTCCACCGGCGCGAGAGCTTCGGCGCTCCCCTGGTGCGGATCTTCTCGGCCGTCCGCGAGCTCGCCGGCAGGTTTCCCGACCTGCGGTGGACCCTGCCGGTGCACCCCAACCCCGAGGTCGGCGGGCGGGCGCGGGAGCATCTCGGCGGCCTGCACAACGTCGAGCTGCGGGAACCGCTCGACTACGCCGATCTCGTCGCCGTTCTCGCACGCTGCCGGCTAGTGCTGACCGACAGCGGGGGGATCCAGGAGGAGGCGCCGACCTT
>CAZLBJ010000093.1:0-7295 GCA_964557755.1 uncultured Thermoanaerobaculia bacterium | reverse complement strand
CGCGAGCCAGGACCAGAGTCTGAAGGCATCGGCCCATTCTCCTATTGCCATCCGAGTGAGGATGAATCATTACGAAGTTCAGATGTGCCATCGCCGCCTTGACCACTCCGTCGACAGGGTCGTGTCTCTCGTTGAGTTCGCCTACCAGCTCATCCATCAGCTGGGGAACTTGTTCGGCCGGTGGCCCTTCATAGACGATTTCGTCTGTGGCGCTATTGCGAACGAAAATCGGTCCAGTCCTCCAATTGCCAGGGTTCTTTGTCAGGTCGTAGTCAAGCATCATGTAATGAAGAGAATTCAGGAACTCAGTCGAGTAGTTGAAGTATGGTGATTCGGCCTTTTGCAGCACCAGGGTCATCGCCCGGCAATAGCCGACATTGGCAAGCCAATTCTCGGTCTTGGGGTCGAGTGGTTCTTCGCCCTCGACCGCAGCGATCGCATCGTCGATGCTGATGTTGTAGCCTTCGATGCTATTCGAACCTTGAACAGCTCGGGCAAAGGCGTTGCGCCGAAGGAGTCCAGACCAGCGTTTCGGGCTCACAGTGAATGCCAGTTGTCGCTTCAGTTCAGAGATGCGTTCAAGTACCTCTCGCTCGGCGCTGTCCAGGGTCGGCGGCTTGAAGATCATGGGCGGTGTCCCTTAGGTCGTTGACAATGGCCAGCAAGTCCGTAGTGTAACGGACATTGCGGGCGTTGTCAACGCGCATCCGGACACGCTTGACTGGATGCCGCCGCCATGGGGTTTACAAAGACGCCCGCGGCTGCTAGCATCCCCCTTCTTCGGTGGGGCTCCCCACCGCCTGGATCACCACGCGAACGCGAAGCGAGAGTACCGCCATGGCCAAGAAGTGCGTCTACTGCGGCAAGGGCACCACGTTCGGGCGCAACATCAGCCACGCCCACAACGTCACCAGCCGCCCGTTCCGCGCCAACCTGCAGAAGGTGCGCGCCGTCGTCGACGGCGTGCCGCGGCGCGTCTACGCCTGCACCCGCTGCATCCGCAGCGGCAAGGTCGAAAAGCCCGCCATCCGTACCTGGGAGCCGGACGAGGCCAACCGCTAGGGGGGCCGCATGAGCGTCGACCCCGAGCTGCTGGAGATCCTGGTCTGCCCCAAGACCAAGGGTGAGCTGGAGCTGGTGGCGCTGCCGGACGAGGTACGGCGCAGCGTCGCCGACAAGTACCGCGAGCACTTCCGCGACGAGGAGCCGGTGGTCGAGGAGGGCCTCTACAGCCCGCAGGCCGGCCTCGTCTACCCCGTGGTGTCGGACATCCCCATCATGCTGATCGACGAGGCCCTCCCGGCCTCGGCGATCGGCCGCTGAGGGTACCGTCTCCGCAGGTCCCCCCCGCCGTCCCCCGCGCCCCGTGCGGCCCCGCGCCGAGAGGATCGGCTTCCAGCTCTACGCGGCGCATCTGTTCACCCTCTTCGGCATCGCGCTGTCGAACGTCTGCGCCGGCGTCCTGGTGCTCGCCTCGCCGTGGGCGGTCGGGCGCCGCGGGCTGCGCCGGGCACTGGCGCCCGCCGCCGACACGCCGGCGAGCCGCGCGGTGGCCGGCCCGCAGCGCTGGCTGCTCGCCGCCCTCGCCGCCTACGTCGCCTTCCTCGGCGTCGCCGTCGCCGCCTCCTACGACCCGCGCCAGAGCCTGGGCGGCTTCAGCGAGCTGTTCACACTCGCCATCCTGGTCTTCGGCCTCGCCCTGGTGCGCGGCGAGCGGCGGGTGCGCCTGGTGGTCGACGGCCTCGGCGCCGTCGGCGGCCTGGTGGCGCTGTGGGGGCTCGCCCAGTACCTCGGCGGCTACGGCGAGATCGACCGCCGCATCCGCGGTCCGTTCTCGCACTGGATGACCTTCTCGGGGTTCCTCCTGCTGTGCGACCTGCTGCTGGTGGCGGCGCTGCTCTTCCGCGGCCGGCGGCTGCGCGAGGAGGCCGGCTGGGGCGCCGTCGCCTGGCGCGCCGCCGCCCTGGTGGCGATCAACGCCGCTCTGCTTGGCAGCCTGACGCGCAGCGCCTGGGTCGGCCTCGTCGTCGGCCTGGCGCTCGCCGCCGTGCTGCGCTCGCCGCGCACGCTGGTCGCCTTCCCGCTCGGCGCCGTCGCCTTCGTGCTGCTGGCGCCGGTGCCGCTGCTGCAGCGCGTGGGCTCGACCGCCGACCTCTCCGACCCCTCGAACTACGACCGCCTGTGCATGGCGGAGGCCGGCCTGCGCATGGTCGCCGAGCGGCCGCTCACCGGCCTCGGCCCGGAGCTGGTGGAGGACCTCTACCCGATCTACCGGACGGCGACGGCGCCGCGCTACAGCGTGCCCCACCTGCACAGCGTCTACATGCAGCTCGCCGCCGAGCGCGGGCTGCCGGCGCTCGCCGCCTACCTGGTGCTGATGCTGGCGCCGCTCGCCGCCGCCTGGCGCCTCTACCGCCGCGAGGGCGGCCGCCGCGGGCCGCGCGCCGACCTGCTTATCGGCGTCCTCGCCGCTCTCGTCGCCTTCGACCTCGCGGCCCTCTTCGAGCACAACTGGGGCGACACCGAGGTGCAGCGGCTGGCGCTGTTCCTGATGGCGGTGCCCTTCTGCCTCGCCGCCGCCGATCCCGACCATGCCCGCGATCCGGAGCCGGAGCCGCCGATATACTGAGCCGCGGCGCGCGCTTTCCGGCACGCCGCTTGCTCGCTGATCCACGGGACACACGAACCTCGTCCATCGCTGCATCGATCCTCGGCCCCGGGAGCTTCGCGTTGCGACTCGACCACCTGCTCGTAGAACGAGGCCTCTTCCCGTCGCGGGAGCAGGCGCGGCGGGCGGTGATGGCGGGGCTGGTGGAGGTGGACGGGCGGCGGGTGGACAAGCCCGGCGCGCCGGTGGCCGGCGCCGCCGCGGTGGCGGTGGAGGGGCCGGCCGAGCCCTACGCCTCGCGCGCCGGCCGCAAGCTGGCCGCCGCCCTCGACCACTTCGCCGCCGGCCACCCCGGCCTCGCTCCCCGCGGCTGGACCTGCCTCGACGTCGGCGCCTCGACGGGCGGCTTCACCGACGTCCTGCTGCAGCGCGGCGCGCGGCGCGTCTACGCCCTGGACGTCGGCTACGGGCAGCTCGACTACCGCCTGCGCCAGGACCCGCGGGTGGTGGTGATGGAGCGCGTCAACGCCCGCCACCTCGCTCCCGGCGACCTGCCCGAGCGGTGCGACCTGGCGGTGGTCGACGTCTCGTTCATCTCGCTCCGCAAGGTGGTGCCGGCGCTGCTGGCGCACCTGGCGCCGGGCGGCTGGCTGCTGCCGATGATCAAGCCGCAATTCGAGGCCGGCCGCGGCGCCGTGGGCAAGGGCGGCATCCTGCGCGACGAGGCGCTGCGCGCGCGGGTGGTCGAGGAGACGGCGGCGGCGCTCGCCGGCCTCGGTCTCGAGCGCCTGGGGCTGGCCGACTCCGAGGTGGCCGGCGCCGGCGGCAACCGCGAGGCCTTCGTGCTGCTGCGCAAGCCGGCGGAGGAACGTGCCGCTGGCTGAGCCGCCCCAGCTGCGCCGCGTCGGCCTGGTGGCGAAGAAGGGCAGCCGCGACGCGGTGCGCGCCGGCCGCGAGCTGGCCGAGTGGCTCGAGCGGCGCGGCATCGAGGTGTGCCGCGACGACACGCTGGCGCGCGCCACCGGCGGCGCCGGCGCCGTCTTCGACCCCGACGAGGCCTACGACCTGGTGGTGGTGCTCGGCGGCGACGGCACCCTGCTGTCGGTCGCCCGCTCGCTGGCCGAGGGGGTGCCCATCCTCGGCGTCAACCTCGGCAGCCAGGGCGTCCTCACCGAGATCGGCCGCGGCGAGCTGTACCCGGCGCTGGTGCGCGTGCTCGACGGCGACTACGCGATCGAGGAGCGCCCGATGCTCGACGTCGAGCTGCGCCGCAACGGCAGCGAGGCCGTCTACCGCGTGTTCAACGACGCGGTGGTGACCAAGGGGGCGCTGGCGCGCATCATCGAGATGTCGCTGTTCGTCGCCGGCAACCTGGTGGCGCGCTTCCGCGCCGACGGGCTGATCATCTCGACGCCCACCGGCTCGACCGCCTACAACCTGTCCTCCGGCGGCCCGATCGTCCACCCGCTGCTGCCGGTGGTGCTGCTCACCCCGATCTGCCCGCACGCCCTCACCCTGCGCCCGGTGGTGGTGCCGAGCTCGGAAACGGTGGAGGTGCGACTGGAGACCGACGGCGAGGAGGTGTTCCTCACCCTCGATGGGCAGGAGGGCGCCTCGCTGGCCTACGGCGACAAGGTGGCGGTGCGCCGCTCGCGGCGCAGCGCGCGGCTGGTCAAGGTCAGCGACCGCACCTGCTATGACAGCCTGCGCGGCAAGCTGCGCTGGGGCGGGCTGACGGTGGCCGCCCACCTCGGCTCCGACACCGCGCCGGCGCGCGCCCCCGACACGGCCACCGACACGACCGCCGCCGCCGAACCCGCCGCCGAGCCGGTCGGCGAACCCGCCCGCGGCCGCTCCCGCTCACGTCCGCCCGCCGACGAATGACCTCCGGCGAGCGACGACGCTTTCCGCGCCGGCTGGTCAAGGGGGGGCTGTGGCTGCTGGCCGTCCTCGCCGTCCTCCTGGTGGCCGTGTTCTTCGTGGCGCGCAGCGAGTGGACCCGCCTGCGCGTGCTGCGCCTCGCCGAGGCACGGCTGGAGGAGACGCTCGGCCGCGACGTGCGCATCGGCGAGCTCGAGTACGGCCTGCGCGGCTTTTACGTCGTCGCCCGCGACGTCGTCATCCCCGGCAGCCGCCCGGAGGGGCCGCCCTTCGCCCGCATTCCGGAGGTGCGGGTGGAGCTCGACTACGAGGGCTGGTTCCAGCCCACCCTCACCGTCGAGCGGGTCATCCTGCTCCGGCCCGAGGTGTGGATGGTGTTCTACGAGGACGGCACCACCAACCTCCCCGACATACGCACCGGCGAGGGCGGCGGCCGCCTCGAGGTGGTGATGGGCCGCCTGCTCGTCGACGACGGCGTCCTCCACTTCGACGAGCGCGACCTCCCGCTGTCGTTCGATGCGGCGCCGGTCGAGGCGACGTTCGAGGGGCCGGCGGCGCGGGCGCTGCCCGAGGACCACTTCGTCGGCCGCCTCATCGCCCAGGAGCTGCGCGTCGTCCTGCCGGAGGCGCGCCCGTGGCGCGGCGGCCTCAGCGCCCGCGCCGAGATCTCGCCCGGCCGCGTCCACGTCACCGCCGGCCGCCTCTCCGGCCGCGACCTGCGCGCCCGCTTCGAGGCGGTCTACCACTGGTCGGAGGAGGCGCGCGGCGGCGAGGTCGAGATCGAGGCCGAGGGCGACGCCGAGCTCGCCAACCGCCTCGGCTACCTCGAGGAGGCGATCGAGGGCCCCTTCCACCTGCGCGCCGAGGTCGATCTCGAGGAGGGCGCCACCACCTACCACGGCACCGTCACCTCGCGCCAGCTGCGCTTCGGCGGCCGCGTCTTCGGCGACGTCGAGGCGCGGCTGTCCGGCGGCTCCGGCGGCCTGGTGGTCGACGTCCTGGAGGCCACCCACGCCGGCGGCACGCTCGCCGGCACGGTGACCGTCCCGGCGAAGACCGACCCGGCCGGCCCCGACACCGACGTAGACCAAGGGCAGCCGGTCCGCGTCGAGGCCGAGGGCCAGGGCCTCGAGATCGCGCGCCTGATCGACGACCTCGAGCTCGAGGGCTCGCCGCTCGCCGGCCTCCACGGCCGCGCCGGCGTCGACTTCACCTACGAGTTCTCGACCGCCGCGCCGCTGGCCGGCGACGGTGAGGGGACGGTGCGCCTGGCCGGCGTCGAGCGCCGCGGCGAGGAGGGCCTGCCGCTGTCGGGCACCGTGCCGCTGGCGGTCGACGACGGCGTCCTCACCGTCGAAGGCGCCCGCCTCGACGCACCGGGGCAGGTGCTCACCGCCTCCGGCCGCTACGACCTCGAGGCGGAGAGCGGCCGCTTCGACTACCGCCTCACCAGCGAGCGCGTCGGCCGCCTGGCGCGCGCTCTGCCGCTGCCGCCGGAGCTCACCGTCGAGGGCCCGCCGCGCTGGCTGCCCACCGGCGGCACCGGCACCGTGGAAGGCGTCGTCGTGCTGCGCCCCGGCGGCGGCTACCGGGTGGAGGCCACCGCCGAGCTGGCGGCGGTCGAGACGCCCGCCCTCTCCTTCGACCGCATCCGCGCGCCGCTGGTGTTCGAGGACGGCGTCCTCACCGGCGACGGCGTGGTGCTGGAGGGTCGCGGCCAGCGCCTGATGCTCACCGGCAGTTACGACCTCGAGGCGGAGACCGCGGACGCCGACTTCCGCCTCAGCTCGGGCGACCTGCGCATGCTGGCCGACATGGCGACCGCGCTCGGCGGCGAGGACGCGGCGCCGCCTGCGTGGTTCCCCACCTCCGGCTCCGGCAGCGTCGAGGGCGAGCTGGCGCTCACCGCCGGCGGCACGCTGACCGGCCGCGCCGAGGTCGAGCTCGAGGACGTCACCGTGCCGGCCGCCGGCGACGCCCCGCCGCTGGTCCTCGACCGCGTCGCCGGCGCCTTCCGCCTCACCCCGGAGGCGCTGCGCGACCTGCGGCTGGAGGCGACCACCGACGGCGGCGCCCTGGTGGCCGCCGGCTCGGTGCCGCTGCCGGCCCTCGGCGAGCCCGGCGACGCCGTGCGCGTGGGCTCGGCCGGCTGGCGGCGCGAGCCGTTCGACCTCACGCTCGACGCCGTCGACTGGCCGCTGCCGACGCTGCTCGCCTTCCTGCCGGACGCGCCGGCGGTCACCGGCACGCTGAACGGCGAGGTGACCGTGGAGGGCACCGTGGAGGCGCCGCGCGGGCGCGGCGACCTGGCGCTCGCCGGCGCCACCGTGCCGCCGCCGGGCGGCGGGCCGCCGGTGGCGCTCGACCGCGTGGCCGCCAGCTTCCGGCTGACGCCGGGCGCGGTGCGCGACCTGCGGCTGGAGGCGGCGACCGCCGACGGCACGCTGCTCGTCGCCGGCTCGGCGCCGCTGCCCCCGATCGGCGGTGGCGACGCCCCCGCCGGCGTCGAGCTGGGCACCCCGGGCTGGCGGCGCGAGCCGTTCGACCTCGTCCTGCGGGCGGTCGACTGGCCGCTCGAGCCGGTGCTCGCCTTCGTGCCGAACGCGCCGGCGGTGCGCGGCGTCGTCGACGGCGAGGCGGCGCTCGAGGGGACCTGGGAGGCGCCGCGCGGCCGCGCCTTGCTGGCGGTCGCGCCGCTCGTCGTCGCGGGCCACGAGCTCGACCGCGTGACGGCGGACCTCAGCCTCACCGGCACGCGGCTGCGCGTCGACTCGCTGCGCGCCGCGGCGCCGGCCGGCGAGCTGGT
>CAZLBJ010000092.1:0-8994 GCA_964557755.1 uncultured Thermoanaerobaculia bacterium | reverse complement strand
AAATCTCACAGAAACGGAGAGAGTCCGAGAATCGCGTTGAGAGAGGACGACTTTCCGCCGCCGTTGGGGCCGATGATGCCGAGGATGCTCACTTATTCTACGCCGAGATCTACGCTGTCGAGTGAGACTGTCGAGCCAAAGGCTTTTCTCAGGCCTCGAGCTTCGATGACGGTCATGACTTCGGCTCCTTCTTTTTCGCCGGCGGTGTGACGGCATCGAGCAGCTCCTCGGCGGTGAGCCCGAGGCGCTGGATCGTGGCGTGGATACGAGGCCACTGCTCGTCGAGAAACTTCTGGCGTTCGGCTTTCAGCAGCAGCCTGCGCGCACCCGCGTTGATGAACATGCCGCGACCTCGCTTGCTCTCGACGAGCCCTTCGTCGACGAGTTGTTGATAGCTCTTGAGGACCGTGAGCGGATTGACCCGGTACTCCGCCGCGACCGTTCGGACCGAGGGAAGCGGATCGCCCTCGGAGAGGACCTCGTCGAGAATCATCGCGACGACCCGATCGCGGATCTGGCGGTAAATCGGCTGGCTGTCGTTCCATTCGCGTTCCATGACTCCGTGTCGTCTGTTCTGGTGTTGTAGTCAACCATAACACAGCGCGGAAAGCAAGAGCCGCCGGGGAGGCTGCCCTCCCCGGCGGCGGGATCCTGCGGTCCTGCGGGCCCTACGGCCGGCTCAGTAGCGGCTCTCGGCGCACTGCAGGGCCGAGCGGTCGTCGGTCTCGAGACTCCTGCCGGCGGTGCCGAAGTAGCTGGCGTACATCGTCGGGCGCGGCGTCGAGGTGAGCTGGGTGTGGTGGATGCCCAGGCTGTGGCCGAACTCGTGCGCCGCCACCGCCTGCACGTCGTAGTTGCTGCCGTTGGTGTTCCAGGAGTAGGAGTTGTTGAAGGTGACGTCGGTCTCGACCACCACCTGCCCCGACTGCAGGACCAGCGCGGTCAGCGCCAGGCAGGAGCCGGAGCAGCCCTCGCCCGTCGCCCAGCGCACGGTGTTGCGGCCGTCGGTGACGAAGCCGGCGGTGGTGGTGCCCGCGTAGTTGAGCACGTGGTTGGCGCTCGACACGTTGGTCCACACGTTCATCGCCGAGGTCAGCGCCGACGACTTGCCGGAGCCCTGGTTGGCGGTGTTGTGGTACCAGTTGATGTTGCGGATGTTCCAGTGCACGAAGCCGCCGGAAGCGCTGCAGGTCACCGCGGCGCCTGCCGTCACCCGCCCGACGGAGAAGTTCTGGATCATGCGGTAGGCGTGGGCGGGCGACGCCCAGGCGGCGATGCCGACCAGCAGCAGTCCGAAGCCGAGTCTACGCAGCATCACTGCACCTCCTTGCGCTCGGCCTCGGGCCGGGCCATGTCACGGATCGAATCGAGCATCGCGTCGAGCGGCAGCCCGGCGACGCCACCGGGGGCGTCGGCGCGGCCGAAGAGATCGGGCACCAGCGGATGGTCGTGCGCCTGGCTCACCGCGCGCAGCCCGGCGCCGGACGAGCGCACGTCGAAGACGCCCTGCACGTGGTCGCGCACGGTCAACGCCCGCGCCTTGCCCGGCAGGTCGTCGCGCTCGAGGAAGAGGACGTAGGCCTGCCCCGGCACGAGCTGCGCGCCGCCGACGATCAAGGTGGTCGTCTCCCCCACCGTGCCGCCGAGCACCGTGATCGTCAGCTCCGCCGCGGCCACCTTCCCCTTGGCCACCTCGAGCGGCGCCACCCGCACGTCGGTGAGGATGAAGGTGCCCCCGTCGTTCCAGTACGAGTGCGCGTCCACCACCTCGCCCAGCACTACCGTGCCGTTGGTGGCCACCAGGTCGTCCAGCCCCCGCCGCACCAGTGTGGTGGCGCCGGCGGTGGTCCCCACTGCCGCGGCGACGGCGAACGCCGTCACCGCACGGACCCACTTGCTGCTCGGACTCATCTACGGTCTCCTCCGGGGAGAATGCCTCCCCGACCGAAACTCGGGAGCCTCCCTGGCTCCACGAGGCGAAGCCGACCTAGGCGCTTCACCCTCCCGCACGACCCGCCATCCGCAAGAAGCTAGCCGCGGATTGTATGCTCTTTTTTTACGAATGCAATAGGGTGCCTCAAAAACGATGAACGGCACTCCGAAGGGGGCGCGAGGAGGGCCGGACGGCGTGGCACAATCGCCCGGTGCACGGCCTGCCGACGCCCCCCTGGAGCACCCGCTTCGCACCCGCACCGACCGGTTTCCTGCACCTCGGCCACGCGGTCGACGCGCTGTGGGTGTGGGGGCTGGCGCGCGCCTTCGGCGGCCTCGTGGTGCTGCGCGTCGAGGACCACGACCGCACGCGCTCGCGGCCGCAGTACGAAGCGGCGCTGCTCGACGACCTCGACTGGCTGGGCCTCGAGCCCGACGAGGGGACGACGGCCGAATTCCGGCGCGGGCCGCTGCCGCTGCGCCAGAGCGACAACGAGGCGCGCTACGCGGCGGCGCTGGCGCGGCTGGAGGCGGCCGGCCTGGTCTACGCGTGCACCTGCACGCGGCGGCAGATCGAGGCCGCCGGCGGGCGCCGGCGCGGCGAGCTGCGCTACCCCGGCACCTGCCGCTGCCGCTGCGTCGACCCCACTTCGACGCCGATCCGCCGCCTTTGCCTCGAGCGCCGCGAGGTGCACTCTTTCGACCTGCGCCTAGGGGAGTGCCGGCAGGTGCCGTCCGAGCAGTGCGGCGACCTGCTGCTGCGCGACCGTGACGGCCACTGGACGTACCAGCTCGCCGTCGTCGTCGACGACCACGAGCAGGGGATCGGCGTGGTGGTGCGCGGCGAGGACCTGCTGGCCTCGACCGGGAGGCAGGTCCAGCTCGCGGAGCTCCTCGGGCGGAGCGAGCCGCCGCGCTTCCTCCACCACCCGCTGGTGCTCGGGCCGGACGGCAGGAAGCTCTCGAAGTCGGCGGGCGACACCGGCATCCGCGAGCTGCGCGCCGCCGGCTGGGACGCGGCGCGGGTGCTCGGCGATGCGGCGGTGCGCGGCGGCGTCCTCGCAGCGCGCGGCGAGGCGCCGCGCCTCGCCGCCGCCGATCTCGGACCGCTGTTCGCCGAGCGCTGGCCGGCGCTGGCCGCCGTGCCCTGATCCGAGGCGCTCAGGCCGCCAGGCGCGGCGGCGGCACGAACCACACCGGGCAGGCGGCGCCGTGGAGGACGCGGCGCGCCGTGTCGCGGGTGAAGAAGCGGCGCACCAGGTCGCGCGCGTGCTCGCCCATGACGATGACGTCCGGGGCGACCTCGGCGGCGGCGCGCAGGATGGCGTCGTCGGCGGTGCCGAGCTTCAGGTGGCGCACCACCCGCGAGCGCAGCGCCGCCGGCACCAGCTCCTCGAGCCGCGCCTCGGCCTCGGCCCGCGCCGCCTCGCGGTAGGGCACCGCGGGACCGATCGGGTCGGCGGTGCGGATCGGCGACGAGCTGCCGCCGAGAGCGTGCACCAGGTGCACCTCGGCCGGCAGCACCTCGGCGAGGCCGTAGGCGTAGCGCACCGCCTCCAGGCCGCCGGGCGAGAAGTCGGTCGGCACCAGCAGGCGCAGCGGCCGCAGGCGCTCCTCGCCGAGGTGGAGGGTCCAGGTGCCCTCCTCGCCCTCGCGCAGGGCCAGCAGCGGCGTGTCGCAGCGCCCCAGCAGGTCCTCGGTGAGCGACGCGTGCTCCTCGCTCGAGCAGCCGTGGCAGCCGAGCAGCACGAGGTCGGCGGGGAGCTGCTCGGCGAGGCGCGCAACGCCGACCGCCAGCGGCCCGGCGGTGACCAGGCTGTCGACCGGCACGTCGGCCGGCACGTGGGAGACCAGCTCCGCCAGCCGCTCCTCGGCCGAGCGGTCGTCGCCGGCGTCCGGGTGGGCCTGCTTCCACTCCCACTCCTTGGCCATGCCGAAGCCGGTGGCCGGCAGGTTGTGGTGGACCACCAGCCGCGCCCCGAAGGCGCGCGCCAGCTCGACCGCCAGGTCGATCTCGCGGCGCGAGACGGCGGACAGGTCGACGGGACACAGGATGGTGCGGATCTCTCGCATGGCGCTTCCTCCGGAGGTTCGTTGCAGCGCTCCCCACCTTTTCCCATGGAGCACGCGAGGGCGCAACGCACGGGGAGACGGGAGCCGCCCGCCCCGGCGGAGGGGACGAAGGGCCGGGTCAGGTGCGCTTGCGGGCGACGAAGCAGGAGTACTCGGAGTCGACGGCGCCGGCGTCGCCAAGCAGCTCCTCGAGCCAGGCGGCGAGGGCGGCGAAGGCGAGGCCGGCGTCGGCGTCGTCCACGGTGCCGGCCACGGCGCCGGCCGCGAGCTCGGGCTCGGCGGTGGCGAGGAGGCGCTGCAGCAGGGCACCGCCGGTGGGGCGCTCGACGAAGACCTCCGCGTCCGCGCCCAACAGATCGGCGAGAGGGAGTGCGGGCGGGCCGAAGCGGCGGCGCAGAGTGCCGTGCTCGATCTCGACGAGGCGGGCTCGCAGGCGGTCCTTGCGAGAGGCCGACGGCGCGCCGGCGGGCTGCAGCAGCTCGGCCAGCTCGCGCGCGTAGCGCAGGGTGCGCGGCGAGGTGCGGCCGTCCGGCGGCCCCAGCCACTCGTCGCCGACCAGGAGGCCTCCCGGAGCGAGGGCGGCGAGGAGGCCGCGGGCGAGGCCGGCGCGGTCCGGCGCGCGGCCCAGCCAGCCGTTGGTGAAGACGAAGCGGTAGGAAGCGGGCGCCAGGCCGGCGAGGGCCGCGGCGGAGGGCTCGGGCGCCGGGGCTTGCGGCGACGAATCCAGCACGAGGCGCAGCCGCCCCGCTTCGTCGGACGACGGCACCAGCACGTCGACCGCGGTGACCTGCGGTGCCGCGGCGATCGCCGGCGCCAGCCAGGCGGGAGGCTCCTCGAGCACCAGGGCGCGACCCGGCCCGCCCTCCGCCTCCGGCAGCACCCGGCCGATCACCCAGGTGACCCACGGGCAGTCGGGGTCGCCGGTGGCCAGGCGGTGCAGGTGGCGGCGCACCGGCTCGAGGCCGACGCCGTGGCGGCGGTCGCGCAGCGGCCGCGAATGGATGCCGAGCCGCGGCGCCAGCGGCGGCGCGGCATCCGCCTCGCGCGCCGCCAGCCCGCGCACCGGCACGGCGCGGGGCACCGGCTGCGGCGGGGTGAGCACCAGCGGCCGCCGCCCTTCGACAGGCTCAGGGCTCCTCGGATGGCGGGCCCCGTCCTCCCCCGCCGGCCGCCGCGCCAGCACCACCGCGTAGTCCGACGCCAGCACCCCCTCGCGCAGCAGCGCCTCCTCGAGCAGGCACAGGAGGCCGAGCAGCCGGGCGTCGGCGAGGCGCGCGGGGTCGAAGTTCTGCACCACGTCGTAGAGCAGGTGCTGGAGCACCGTGCCGCCGTACGCCACCTCCTCCAGCACCTCGAAGTGGCGCCGGGTGAAGGCGAGCAGCTCGTCCGAGCGCACCGACTCGGAGGGGTCGGTGGCGATCATCTGCGCTTCGGTCGGCACCTCCTTGTGCGGGTAGACGGCGCCGGCCATCACGGCGCTGCGCCGGTAGCGCTCCGGCAGCCGCGCCAGGACGCTGTTGACCACCTTCATCTGCGCCTCTCCGAACTGGAAGCGGCGCGGGCCGACGTACTCGTTGAGCAGCAGCAGCCCGCCCGGCACCAGCGCGTCGCGCAGCGCCGGATACGCCAGCTCGAGGTTCTCGACGTGGTGCAGCACCGAGTGGGCGATCGCCAGGTCGTAGGGGCCGCCCGGCGGCGGCTCGGCGTTGAGGTCGACGACGTGGTAGCGCAGGGTCTCCGCCAGCCCCCCGCGGCGCGCCGCCGCCGCCGCTTCCGCCACCGCCCCCTCGGCGACGTCGCAGGCGTCGATCGACGCCACCTCCGGCCGCCGTGCGATCGAGCGCTCCAGCCAGCCGGTGCCGCAGCCGAGCACCAGCACCCGCCAGCCCTCGCCCACCCGCGGCCGCCGCCGGGCGAGCGCCGGGTGGTGCCAGGCCCAGGTCAGCCAGTCGGCGGACGGGTCCCCGGAGACGAGCTGGTTCAGATAGGCGCGCACCACCGGCGAGCCCATCCAGTGGATGCGCGCCAGGTGGTCGGTGAAGTCGTGGTCGCCCCAGTAGGCGGCGACGCGGTCGCGGCTCATCGCCGCGCAGGATACTCCAGCCCCGCCGCTACGGTGGAATCAGCGCGGCAGCTCGCCGCCCACCACGCGCTTGACCTCGAGGCCGGCGGCGAGGCGGCTGTTGGTGCCCACCTGGTTGATCAGCGCCAGCGTCTCGAGGTCGGCCGACGACGCGTAGCGCTGCTGGAACTCGCGCAGCGTCATCTCGTTCGGCACGCGCACGACGTCGATGCGCGCCGGCTGGACGTCGAGCACCCGCCGGTCGGTCACCCGGTCGAAGCTCTCGAGCGCGCGGTCGAGACCGCCGCCGTGCTGGTTCCAGCGGTTCTGCGTGGTGTAGCCGAGCAGGCGGTAGACCTGGTCGCGGTGCTCGACGAAGGCGGCGATGCCGACGATGTCCGGCGCGCCCTGCGCCTGGCTCACCTGGAACGGCCCGGACACCGCCTGGAGGCCGTTGAGGTTGCCCGCCCGCGGCTGCCCGGAGCGGATCCCCTGCTGGTTGAAGAACTGCCGCGCCGCCGCCTCGGCGCTGTTCGCGCCGGCCAGCGTCAACACCACCACGGCGTCCTGGTTCGGGCTGATCGCGCCCACCTGCGCGCGCTGGTTGACCGTCCGCCAGCCCTGGGGGAAGTCGATCGAAAAGGCCAGCTCCGGGTGGTAGAAGGTGTTGCCGCGGAAGAAGCCCTGGCGCGGGTCCTCGCCGAACACCGTGCCGTCGAGGTGGCCGAGGTAGGCCGCGCGCTCGACGCGGGCGACCGAGGTCTGCGCTCCCTCCTCGGCGAGCGTCTGGCGGATGCGCTCGGCGCGCGAGCCCGGGTCCGGGTGGGTGGACAGCCAGGCCGGCACGCGGCCGGCGCCCTGGGCGGCGCTCACCCGCGCCAGCGTCTCGAAGACGTTGGGCATCTGCGACGGGTCGTAGTCCTCGCGCACCGCGTAGCGCAGCCCGAGGTCGTCGGCCTGGCGCTCGTCGTCGCGGCCGTACTTGAGGAACAGCAGGCCGAGGCCGGTCTGCGCCAGGTCGCCGAACTGGCGCAGCTCCGGCGACAGGATCATGCCGATGCCGAGCCCGAGGCCGGCGAGCTGCTGGCGGCTGAGCTGCTCGACCTGGTGGCGCGCCGTGACGTGGCCGATCTCGTGGCCGAGCACCGACGCCATCTCCGCCTCGTTGTTGAAGTAGCTCATGATGCCGCGGGTGAGGTAGATGAAGCCGCCGGGCAGCGCGAAGGCGTTGACCGTCGCGTCGTCGATGACGCGGAAGGTCCACGGCAGGTTCGGGCGCTCCGACTCCGCCGCCAGCCGCCGGCCGACGGTGTCGACGTAGCGCTGCAGGTCCTCGTCCGGGTAGAGGCCCAGGGCCTGGACGATCTGCTGGTCCGCCTCGCGGCCCATGGCGATCTCCTGCTCCTCGCCGATGAGCGAGAGCTGGCGCTGGCCGGTGGCGGGGTTGGTGGCGCAGCCGGCGGCGAGCCACAGGCAGGCGGCCAGCGGGACGGCGAGCAGCGAAGGGACTCTCGGGGCGTGGCGCATGGGTCGGATCTCCTGTCGGGACGGGTGCTTCGGTACCTCGCGTTCACCGGACGGCCGTGCAAGCCCAATGCCGCGGCGGCGAAACCTTTACACTTCGTTGACGTACCCGGCGGTGGAGAGGCCGCGCCGCGGACGTGCGATCCGTGCGCCACGCCTCTCCCCGACGCACCCGGACGACACTTCGAGAGCACTCCGATGACGATACGCGCCACCATCCGTCCCCAGGTCCTCGCCGCCGCCGCCGCCGTCGCCGCGGCGGCCCTGCTCGCCGCCGCCCCCGCTGAGGCCGGCGGCTCCCAGACGATGCGCACGCTGCGCGTCGACCTCGCCGCCGACGACGCCGCCGCCCTCGACCTCGAGGTGCCGGTGGGCGAGGTGCGCATCGACGGCACCGACGGCTCCCGCGTCGAGGCGGCCGTCGAGGTGCGCTGCAACCGGCCGGTCAAGGCGCGCTGCGAGGAGCTGGCGCGCAAGGTCGAGCTCGCCTCCGGCAACTCCCGCGACCGCCTGTGGGTCAAGCTCGACGGCTGGCCGCACAAGGGCAACGACTCCGGCCTCTCGGTGCACCTCGAGCTGAGCATGCCGCGGCAGCTCGCCCTCGGCGCCGAGCTCGGCGTCGGCGAGCTCGAGGCGGTGGGCCTGGTCTCGGACATGGAGATCGAGATCGGCGTCGGCGAGGCCACCATCCGCGCCCGCGAGGAGCACGTGCGGCGGGTGGACCTCGAGGTCGGCGTCGGCGAGGCGACGCTGCGCGTCGGCAGCCGCACCATCGAGGGCAAGGGCTTCATCGGCCGCGACCTGGCGTGGAGCCAGGGCACCGGCGCCGCCGCGCTGCGCGTCGACTGCGGCGTCGGCGAGGTGGACGTGCGGCTCGAGGAGGAGTAGGGCCTACGCCTCCTCGCGCGCCGCCAGCTCGCCGTGGAGCCGTTCCACGGTGCGCAGCTGGAGGTACTGCGCGAGGCGGAACCCCAGGTGGACGGCGACCAGCAGCACGCCGAGGGTGAAGGCGCCCTCCTCCCCGCGGCCGAGGGAGAGGAAGGCGCCGCCGCGGTCGCGCAGCAGGAAGAGCACGGCGAGGGCGGCGCCGTCCAGACAGACGACCAGCAGCGCCCGCCGCCGCGCCGCGTGCAGCGCCTGCCGCTCCCGCGCCGCCTGCTCCGCCCACGCCTCCGGGCCGCCGGCCTCCTCCTCCGCCGCGACCACGCGCAGCGCGGCGACCTCCCCCACCAACAGCGCCCGCACCGCCCGTAGCCGCATCATCGCCGCCGCATCCTACCCTCCCGGCCGGCCTGCACCGCGCGGCCCCTCCACCACCTTCGCAGCCCGGGCCGGGTGCTTCGCGCCCGTAGCACGTCCCCGAGCGGAGGGCGCGAAGCCCCCGGACCGGGCGGCTGCCCTGC
>CAZLBJ010000091.1:0-3104 GCA_964557755.1 uncultured Thermoanaerobaculia bacterium | reverse complement strand
CGCGCGAGGCGCTCGCCGCTCCCGGCGGCACGGGCGGGGCGGGCGCCGCGGACTCTCCGTGACCACCGCCGGGTGGTCCGCCGTGCTGTTCGTCTAGTTGCGCCGAGGCGCGCTGAGACGCCTCCCCGCGCTGCGTATACTCGGCGCATGCTCCCGGACGATCCGGTCCGGCGAGCGGAGCCGGAGGCCGCTCCGCCCGCCACCCTGGCCCGCCGCGGCGGCCTGCTCGCGGCCGGCTGGATCGTCCTCCTCTACGCCGTGCTGTGGTGGATCTACTGGCACCCGGCGGCCAAGGAGCTGTTCGTCGACGAGTGGCAGTACTTCTGGTACTCGGAGAACGTCCGGCTCGGCCGGCCGGTGAACCCGGACCTGATCTGGCCGCCCGGCCAGGCCCTCCTCCTCGCCGCGTTCCGCCGCCTCTTCGGCGACCTGGCGCCGGCGATCGTCGCCATGCAGCTCCTGCACACCGTGCTGCTGCTCGCCGTCGCGGCGCTGACCGCCGACCTCGGCCGGCGGGCCACCGGCTCGCGGACGGCGGGCGCCGCCGCCGGCCTGCTGCTGCTCGCCCACCCCAGCATGCTCGCCTTCTCGCACTACCTCTTCGCCGAGCCCGCCTTCCTCGCCCTGCTGCTGCTCGCGCTGTGGCTGCCGGCGGCCTGCCGCGGCCGGCCGCGGAAGGCGGCGTGGGCGGCGGCCGCGGCGGGGGCCGCCTGGGGACTGACGCAGGTCTTCAAGAGCGGTGCCGCCTACGCCTGGCCGCTGTGGCTGATCCTGCTGCGTCCGCCGGCACCGCTGCGCCCGCTGCGCGGCTGGCTGCCGCGCCTGGTGTTCCACGCGGCGCTCTTCCTCGCCGCCGGCGGTCTGGTGACGGTGCCGGCGCGGCTCGAGTCCTGGCGCCTCCACCGCGACCCGGTGATCGCCGACAGCTCGCCTTTCGGCATGTGGGTGGGCCTCCACGAGCAGTGGCGCTCCGACGCCTACAAGGACACTACCGGCCGCCTGCTCGCCGAGTACTTCGCCAGCGCCGAGACCCCGGCCGAGCGGCGGAGCCTCTACCGGCGGCGGATCCGTGCCGAGGTCGCCGAGCGCGGCCTGCTCGACGTCCTGCGCTACAAGCTCGCGTACCAGCCCTACCGCCTGCTCAACGCCAAGACCAACCTGGTGACGCAGCTCCCGGGGCCCGTCTGCCGTGGCCACAACCCGCGCTACCGGGACCCGCCGGCGCCGGCCGTCGCCGGCCTCGTCCTGGCCAGCCACGGCATGCACCTGGCCACCCTCACCGCCTTCGCCTTCGGGCTCGCCTTCTGGCGGCGCTGGCGCGAGCCGACGACCTGGGTGCTCCTCGGCCTCCTCGGCTACTTCGCGGCGGTCTTCTTCGTCGGCCACGCCGAGTCGCGCTATGCGCTGTGGATCTGGCCGCTGCTCTGTGTCTTCGCCGGCGGGTTCGTGGTCCAGCTCGCCGCCTGTACCGGCCGCGGCGCCCGCCTGCTCGCCTCGGCGCGGCGGCCCGGCCTGCGCTGGGCGGCGGGCGCGCTGCTGGCGGCGCTGCTCGCCTGGTGGGCCTTCGCCGCGCCCTACCTCGATCGCATGTGCACGTGAGGCGCCCCTCCCCACGCTCGCGGAGGTCGGCGGCGCCCATCCACCGGCGCCCACGTATACTGCCGCCATGCTCCCGGCCGACGCGGCGCTGCTGCTCATCGACGTCCAGGTGGGGCTCGCCGACCCGCGGCTGGGCGAGCGCAACAACCCGCACGCCGAGGAGCGCATGGCGGAGCTGCTGGGCGCGTGGCGGCGGACCGCGCGGCCGGTGGTGCACGTCCAGCACCTGTCGACCCACCCGGGCTCGCCGCTACGCCCGGAGCTGCCGGGCGTCGAGATCGACCCGCGGGTGCGCCCGCGGCCCGGCGAGCCGCTGTTCCAGAAGCGGGTCAACAGCGCCTTCATCGGCACCGGTCTGGAGGCGCACCTGCGCGAGCGGGGCATCGGCACCCTGGTGGTGGCAGGCCTGACCACCGACCACTGCGTGTCGACCACCGTGCGCATGGCCGGCAACCTGGGCTTCCACACCTACCTGGTGGCCGACGCCACCGCCTGCCATCCCAAGGTCGCCCACGACGGCACCGCATACGACGCGCAGCTCGTCCACGACACCGCCCTCGCCAGCCTGCACGGCGAGTTCGCCGAGGTGGTGGAGTCGGCGGCGGTGCTGGCGATGGTCGACGGGACGGGAGCCATGCCGGCGGCGCCCGGAGCCTGAGCACCCTCGCACCCGCCGTCGATAGGAGAGGTCGCGTTGTCCCCGCCGTTCCGCATCCCGCGCCCGCCGCGCGCCGTCGTCGTCGCCGCCGTCGCCGGGCTGCTGGTGGTCTACCTCTCCGCCACCATCCTCTTCGAGCAGCTCGGCGGCGGCAGTCTCGAAGGGGACGAGGCGATCCACGCCACGGTGTCGCGCGGCTCGGCCGACGGGCCGTGGCTGCCGCTGCGCTTCGGCGACCGCCTCTACCTGGCCAAGCCGCCGCTCAAGATCCTCGCCCAGGCGGCGGTGTACCGCGCCTTCGGGGTGAGCCCCTTCACCACCCGCGTCCTCGACGCCGCCGCCGGCGTCGCCACCCTTCTCGCCGTCTTCGTCTTCGGCCTGCGCCTGGGCGGGCCGGCGGCCGCCGCGCTGGCCGCCCTGCTGCCGCTGGCGGCGCACCACTGGGTGTTCGTCCACAACGTGCGCCGCGGCACCCAGGACGCCGTCTTCTCGCTGCTGATGGTGCTCGCCCTCTTCGCCTGGTTCTGCTACGTCGAGCGGGGGCGGCGGCGGCGCTGGGGGATCGCATCGGCGCTGCTCGCCGGTGCCGCGATGCTGGTCAAGGGACCCCTCGCCCTGCTGCTGCTGCCGGCGCTGCTGCTGTACGAGGCGGCGCTGTGGCGGCTGCGCCAGCCCGAGGTGCGGCCGCGCTTCGCCGATCCCTGGCGCCACGTCGGGCTGGCGTTGCTGCCGCCGCTCGCCTGGGCCGGCTACCTGGCGGCGGCGGCTGGCGGCGGCCCGCTGCTCGGCCGCCTGCGCCAGGACCTGCTGGTGCGCGCCACCCAGGGTGTGGATCCCAGCCACCTCC
>CAZLBJ010000090.1:0-2798 GCA_964557755.1 uncultured Thermoanaerobaculia bacterium | reverse complement strand
CGGCGCTCGCCGCCGACACCTCGCAGCGCCCGCGGGTGAGCCGCCTCGAGCTGCCGCGCCGCTACCTGCTCGCCGCCGGCGCCGGCGGCGCCGCCCCCGGGCCCGCCGGAGGCCCCGCCGGAGGCGGCGGCTGGGCCGCCGCCGCCTTCCCCGCCGGCCGCCGCCCCGCCACCTGGGTCGAGGAGCTTCTAACCTGCCTCGCCGAGCGCCTGCTGGCCCCCGCCGCCGAGGCCGCCGCCAGCGGCGGCGACGGCGACGAGCTGCGCCTGCCCGCTGGCATGGTGATCGGCGACTCTCCCGCCATGGCCGCGCTGCTCGGCCAGCTCCGCGCCACCGTGCGCAGCGATCTGCCCGTCCTCATCAGCGGCGAGACCGGCGTCGGCAAGGAGCTGGTGGCGCACCTGATCCACCGCTCCGGGCCGCAGGCCGACGGCCCGTTCGTCGCCGTCAACTGCGCCGCCATCCCCGGCGACCTGCTGGAGGCGGAGCTGTTCGGGGTGGAGGCGCGGGTGGCCACCGGCGTCGATCCGCGCCCGGGGCTTTTCGTGCGCGCCGACGGCGGCTCGCTGTTCCTCGACGAGGTCGGCGAGATGCCCGACCACCTGCAGGCCAAGCTCCTGCGCGTGCTGCAGGAGCACGAAGTGTGGCCGCTCGGCCGCGCCCGGCCGCAGCCGGTGGCGGTGCGCGTCCTCGCCGCCTCCAACCGCGACCTCGCCGTCGCCGCCGAGGAGGGCAGCTTCCGCCGCGACCTCTACTTCCGGCTGCGCGGCCTGCACGTCCACGTGCCGCCGCTGCGCCAGCGCCGCGAGGACCTGCCGCCGCTGATCCACCAGCTCGCCGCGCGGGCGGCCGACAAGTACGGCAAGCGGGTCACCGGCGTCACCCGCGGCGCCCTCGAGCTGCTGCTCGCCCATCCGTGGCCGGGCAACGTGCGCGAGCTCGAGCACGCGATGGAGAACGCCGTCCTCCTCTGCCCCCGCGGCGGCGCCCTGGAGACGGCGCACTTCCGCACCCTCTCCGCCGCGCCACCGCCCGCTCGCGGCGCGGACGAGGCGACGGTCGCGCGGACCGGACCCGGCGCCGCCCCGAGGGCCGACACCGACACCGTCGCCCGCCCGGCCGCCGGCGCGGCGGCGGGCTTCCGCCCGCTCCGCGAGCGCCTCGACGAGGTCGAGCGCGAGGCGATCCACCAAGCGCTGACCGCCGCCGGGGGGGTGAAGACGAAGGCGGCCGAGCTGCTGGGCATCACCCGCAACGGCCTCGCCCTCAAGCTCGAGCGCCTGGGGATCGACGCCTGAGCCCGGGGCGGGGCGGACGGCAGGCGCGCCTACATCTCCAGGCGCACCAGCCTCTCGCCGTGGCAGCGCGGGCAGCCGCGGCTGCCGTCGTGCCCTTTGCAGAACTCGCAGTAGTGCTCGCCGCAGGCCGGGCACCGCCACACGTCGGTGCCGGGGTGGAAGGTGACCGTGCGGTCGAGGCGGGCACCACAGCCGGAACACGGAAGCTCGTTCATGGCGAAGCTCCTCCCAAGGTCAGGGCCACAGGATTGGACGGAATTCGGGAGAGTGCATTCGCCGTGCCACGGCGCGCCGCCGCCGAAACCCCCATGGAATCGAGAGGTTCCGGGTCGCCGGCGGCACGGCCGCCAAGCGGGAGAGCGGCCCCGCGCGAAGCAGGTTGGCGCCGGCGCCCAGCAGGTTGGCGCCGGCGGCGCCGCGGCAGGATCAGGGAGCGTCGCCGGCGGGCGGCGGCGGCGGCACCACGCCGCGCGGCAGCAGCAGCCACAGGCGCCCCTCCTGGCGCATGCGGCCGGCGACGTCGGCCGCCTCGTCGCCGGGGCCCCAGTAGACGTCGCCGCGCACCGGGCCGCGGATGGCGCCGCCCGTGTCCTGGGCCACCATCAGGCGCCGCAGCGGCGCCGCCTCGCCGCCGTCCTCGGCGGCGGGGCGGGTGGTGTCGAGCCACATCGGGGCGCCGAGGACGTGGAAGCGGGTGTCGACCGCCAGCGAGCGTCCGGGGGTGAGCTCGACGCCCTGCGAGCCGAGCGGCGCGTCGGTGTCGAGGCGGTGGAAGAAGACGTAGGAGGGGTTCTCGTTCATCAGCGCCTCCGCCTCCTCCGGGTGGGCGTCGAGCCAGGCGCGGATCGACTGCATGGAGACCTCCTCGACCTCCATGTGGCCGCGCTCCACGAGGTCGCGGCCGATGGCGCGGTAGGGGTGGCCGTTCTGCGCCGCGTAGCCGAGGCGCAGCTCGCCGCCGCCCTCCATGCGCACCACCCCCGAGCCCTGGATGTGGAGGAAGAAGGCGTCCACCGGGTCGTCCACCCACACCACCTCGAGACCGCGGCCGGCCAGCGCGCCGGACTCGATCTCGCTGCGCTCCGGCATCGGCACCAGGCGGCCGTCGACGACGCGGCCGGCGATGCGGCGGCCGGCGAGGTCGTCGCGGAACTCGCCGAGGTCGACCGCCACCAGCTCCGGCGGCCGCGCGTAGAGCGGCACCTGGTAGCGGCCGCCGCGCCGCCGGCTGCCGCGCAGGGTGGGCTCGTAGTAGCCGGTGAAGAGGCCTGTCTCGTCGCCCCGGTTGCTCACCGCCCAGGGCAGGAAGCGCTCCTCGAAGAAGGCGCGCGCCGCGGCGTCGTCGCCGCGCGGCACGCCGGCGGCGGCGCGGCAGACGTCGTGCCAGGCGCCATGCGTGCCGGCGACGCCGGCGCCGCCCATCGGCACCTTGCCCGGCTTCAGGTCGAAGACGTCGCAGGAGGCGAGCAGCGCCGGCAGAGCGGCGGCGACGGCGTCGCC
>CAZLBJ010000089.1:0-3691 GCA_964557755.1 uncultured Thermoanaerobaculia bacterium | reverse complement strand
CGGCGGCGGTCTCGGCGCTGGTGTGGCGGGCGGTGAAGCCGAGGCGCCGCCGGGCGCGCTCGCCGGAGGCGGTCCACGGGTGGCGCAGGTAGCGGCGGCGGCCGTCGTGGGGGCCGCGGAAGCCGACGCCTTCCGCACCGCCGGCCCGGAAGCTGGGCACGGGCACCCGGCGCACGCCGGCGAGGCGCAGCGCCCAGGCGAGCGGCACCGGCTGCGCCGGCACCACGTTGAGCGTCTCGCCGCGCAGCGCCTCCTCCTCCGCCGCCGCCAGTGCGAGCTCCACCGCCGCCGCCAGGTCCGGCAGGGCGAGGAGCTGGAGCGGCGGATCGCAGCCCGGCAGCGACGCTGCCCAGGCGCCGCCGAGCAGCCGGCTCACCCAGTCGCTGCCGCCGGGGACCGGCACCGGCGCGGCGCGCAACACCACCGCCTCGGCAGCGATATCGCGCAGCCGAGCCTCCAGCTGCCACCAGCGACGCGCCACGGGGTGCTCCGGCGGCCGTGGTCCCGGGTACCCCTCGTCCGCCAGCCCGGGATGGCGGTGGCTCGGCTCGTAGAGCTCGGTGCTGGTGACGGCGACGGCGGCCGGCGCTCCTGCAGCGGCGAGCGCCGCGGCGACGGCGGCAGCCTCGGCGAGGTCCGGCGCCGAACGGTCGGGCACGTAGACGACGGCCCTCGCCCCCCCGGCGCCGGAAGCCGCCCTTCCCCGATCCTCCAGCGCGTCCCGTGCCTCGGCCGCGCCGCGCAGCTCCACCACGCCGCCGCCGCGCCGGCCCAGCTCCGCGGCCAGCAGCTCGGCGAGGCGGCGCGCCGGCGGCGTGGCGGTGCCTCCAGCCAGGACGAGCGTGCGTTGCCTCATGGATCTCCCTTCGACGGATCGCGGCGGGGTGGTCGCCTGCCGATTCTCCCCCATCCCGGCGCGCCGGCAAACCCGAGCCGCCGCCGCCGGACCCGAACGGGTCCTCTCCGTGGCTCCCGCACCCTTGACAGCACCGCGGCGCGCCTTCAGAGTGCGGCCCAGCGCATCTCTTCATCCCGGCCGGCTGTGACGGCCGTTGCTTTCGATCCCGGTGTTGCAGCTCCTCGCCCTCACGCTCCTCGTCGCCGCCCCGGCGACCGCCGCGCCGCCCGCCGTCGCGGGGCCACCCCCTGCCCGCTGGTTCGAGGACCGCGCCGAGGCCGCCGGCGTCGCCCGCCCGCACACCCGCCGCTCGTTCGACAACCCGTACGCCCGCGTCATGGAGGGCTATACCGCCCTCGGCGCCGCCGTGGCGGTGGCCGACTACGACGGCGACGGCTGGGAGGACCTGTTCGTCACCGACTCGCGGGAGGGCGGCGCCAACCTCCTCTACCGCAACCGCGGCGGCCTCGCCTTCGAGGAGGTCGGCGCTGCGGCTGGGGTGGCGGCGGGCAACGACGCCGCCAACGCCAGCGCCGACGCGCTGTGGCTCGACCACGACGGCGACGGCGACCCCGACCTGCTGGTGGTGCGCTTCGGCCAGAGCCTGCTCTACGAGAACCGCGGCGACGGCACCTTCCGCGACGTCACCGCCGCCGCCGGCCTCACCGGCCGCCGCAACTCGATCACCGCCCTCGCCTTCGACCACGACGGCGACGGCGACCTCGACCTCCTGCTCGGCAACTACTTCGCGCCGGTCGACCTGTTCGACCCCGACACACCCCACTTCTTCCCGGAGAGCTTCGAGACGGCGGCCAACGGCGGCGGCCTGACGCTGCTGCGCAACGACGGCGGCCGCTTCACCGACGTCACCGCCGCCGCCGGCCTCGCCGGCCACACCGGCTGGACCCTCGACCTCGGCCACGCCGACGCCGATTGGGACGGCGACGAGGACCTCTACGTCGCCGCCGACTTCGGCACCGACCGCTTCTTCACGAACGACGGCGACGGCACCTTCACCGACGCCACCGAGGCGGCGATCGGCATCGACACCAAGAAGGGGATGAACGCCGACTGGGGCGATTTCGACAACGACGGCCTGTTCGACGTCTACGTCACCAACATCACCGACGAGTACATGCGCGAGGGCAACTTCCTGTGGCAGAACGCCGGCGACGGCACCTTCGCCGACGTCGCCCGCGAGACCGGCACCTGGGACACCGGCTGGGGCTGGGCGGGCAAGTTTTTCGACGCCGACAACGACGGCTGGCTGGACCTCTACGTGGTCAACGGCTGGGTGTCGGCCGGCGAGGGCAACTACGTGGTCGACGTCTTCGAGTTCATCCTCGAGCAGCGCGACGGCGACCTCTCCGACGCCCGCAAGTGGCCGCCGATGGGCGACAAGTCGCTCTCCGGCTACCAGCGCAACGAGCTGCTGCGCAACCTCGGCGGCACCCTCTTCGAAAACGTCGCCGCCGCCCACGGCGTCGACTCGCTGCGCGACGGCCGCGGCGTGGCGGTGGCCGACCTCGACCGCGACGGGCGGCTCGACCTCTTCGTCGCCAACGCCGACGGCCTGCCGCACCTGTGGCACAACGTGGCGGAGACGGGGAACCACTGGGTGGCCTTCGAGCTCGCCGGCAGCGGGGCGAACCCGGCGGCGGTGGGGGCGAAGGTGCGGATCACGGCGGACGGCGACCAGCGGGTGTCGTTCGTCGACGGCGGCAACGGCTTCGCCGGCCAGTCGAGCCCGCGGGTGCACTTCGGGCTCGGGAAAGCGGCGAGAGTCCAGAAAGTGGAGATCTGGTGGCCCTCCGGCGCCAAGGAGGAGCTAGGGCCGCTGGCGGCCGACCGGCTGTACCGGGTGACGGAGGGCGCGGGAAAGGCGCAGCCACTCGAAGTGGAACGTCCAGATCGACAAGGGGGGAAAGCGCATGGCGAGTGAGACGACCGGGGCGGGCACGAGGTCCGCGGGCGTACCGGCCCGGCACAGACGGCGGCGCGGCCTCCGCCGCCCGAGCCTCGCCCTGCCCGCCCTCTTGCTGAGTCTGTCGACGTGGACGTCCGGAGGCTCGGCCGAAGCGGCAGAAGCCGGCTTGCAGCAGGACGAACCCGCCGCGGTCACACTCGACGCCTTCGAACGCCGCGCCGCCGCCGACCCTGACGACCTGCGGGCCGGCGCCGAGTACCGCCAGCGCTGCATCGCCGAACGGGCGTACGACCGTTGCATCGCCTTCTTCGAGCAGCTCGGCGCCGCGCACCCCGAGTCCCACGCCGCCCACCTCAACTGGGGCTACGCCTACGTCGACAAGATCCCCGACGCCGGCGCCGTGACCCAGGTGCTGCTCGCCGACAAGGCGCTCAAGAAGTTCACCGCCGCGCTGGAGATCGAGGAGAGCTGGCTCGCCCTCTACACGCGCGGCAACAGCTACGTCTACTGGCCGCCGATCTTCGGGCGCACCAAGCTCGGCATCGCCGACCTCGAGAAGGCGGTGGCGGCGTCGGAGGCGCTCGACGGCGAGGCGCCGCCCTACCACGCACACGCCTATGCCGCCCTCGGCGACGGCCACTGGCGGCTGGACGAGCTGGAGACCGCCGGCTCCTGGTGGCGCCGCGGCCTCGAGCGCTTCCCCGGCGACGCCGCCCTGGCGTGGCGGCTGGAGCTCGACGGCGAGGCGCTGGACGCGCACCTCGATGCCCTCTACGCCATCGGCGGGCGGGTCGACACCAGCCTCGCGGAGCTGTGGGAGGCGCCGTGAGGCGGCGCGGCGCCGGCCTGCGGACGGCCTTCGGCTC
>CAZLBJ010000088.1:0-3469 GCA_964557755.1 uncultured Thermoanaerobaculia bacterium | reverse complement strand
GCAGAAGATCCCCTTGATCCAGATCTCGTGCGTCATCGCCGGTCAGCGGTAGCCGTCGAGGGCGGCGGCGAGCTCGTCCGGGATCGGCACCGCGCGCTGCCGGCCGTCGCCGCCGCGCCGGCAGCACACCGCGGTCACCTTGCCCGTCGCCACGGTCTCGCCGCCGCGGGTCAGGGTGTGGGAGTACGTCACCGAGCTGCGGCCGCGCGCGGCGACGCGCACCTCGATCTCCACCTCGTCGCCGAAGGCGAGCGGCGCCCGGTAGTCGCACTCCACCTTGACCCGCGGCCACAGCCACGGCTCGCCGGCGGCGTCGCGGTGCACCTCCACCCCGGCGGCGCGCAGCAGCTCGTGCTCCGCCGTCTCCATGAACACCAGGTAGCGCGCGAAGTGCGCCATCTGCGCCAGGTCGGTGTCGGCCCACTCCACCCGGCGCCGGCTGTGGAACGCTGCCATCCGCCGTCCCGAGCTCTCAGCCCCGCAGCGCCCGCCAGAAGATGCCGGGCAGGCGGGCGAGGCCCGGCGACGCCTCGAAGTCGGCGAGCACGCGGGCGAGGTCGCCCACCGTGCGGTGGGTGACGAACCACGGCGGCTTCGGCGAGGCGCGGAACGGCGAGCGGATCACCGACTTCTGCACGCGGTCGAAGAGCAGCGTGTTGTGCACCACGCCGACGCCGGACTGGACGTCCTCCTGGGGGTGGCCGGGGAAGGCGCCCCAGGGGGTGATGCCGAGGCCGTAGCCGAGCGCCGCCCAGTGGTTGACCGACACCGTGCCGTAGCGCAGCTCCGCCACCGCCCGCTCGCAGGCGGCGCGCGTCTCGGGGTCGTCGAGCGAGTCGGGATGGACGATCAGGGTGACGTTGAGCGTGCCCCACAAGCTGTCGTTGCAGAAGTCGACGGCGCGGTCGAGGAAGCGCGCCGCCGAAGGCGCCTCGAGCGGCGCCTCGCCGAACAGCGAGCAGAACGCCTCGGTGCGGAAGGCGACGTCGTCGCGGCGGCCGGGGTCGAGGTCCGCCAGCAGCACCCAGGGAAGGGTGTCGCCGCCGTCTCCGTCGCCGCCGGCCGAGTACCGCTCGCCCTCCGGGTGCGCGGCGAGGAAGCGCTCCATGCGCTCGCCGGCGCCCGGGTACCAGGCGCGGCGGGGCGGGGTGGCGGCGAGCAGGCGCCGCATGGCGGCGAGCAGCGGCTCGCGCTGCGCCCACTCGGCGTGGGTGACCACGACGCGCGCCGCGTTGCAGTTGAAGCCCGCGTTGTTGGTCAGCATGGAGACGACGTTCTCGGCCTGGTAGTCGAGGTCGGACGGGCTCCACGGTCCGGGGACGACGATCACCGGCGACACGTTGCCGAGCTCGGCGGTCACCCGCTTGGCGAGCTTCGGCCGCCGCTGCGCCTTGCGCGCCGCGCCCTCCTCGCCGGGGCCGAAGACCATCGCCTCGTAGGTCTTGTCCGAGCCGGTGATGTGGATCTCGTCGACGCCCTCGTGCTCGACGAGGTAGGAGCCCACCTCGGCGCCGCCGTAGACCACGCGCACGAAGCCGCGCTCGACGAAGCGGTCGAAGGCCTCCTCGAAGAGAAGGCCGATGCCGTCCTGCACCGGGTGCGACTTGTAGAGCACCACCTGCTTCTCGGCGAACAGCTTGTAGAGCGTGTCCATCGGGCCGATCGAGGTGACGTTGCCGGCGCCGAGCACCAGGGCGACGCGCCCCTCGGCGGGGAAGGAAGCGTCGTAGGCCACCGCCTGGGTGGCGGCGAGGCCGCCGGCGGCCACCCCGGGCTGCATCCACACTTCGGCGGTGACGCGCGGGTAGAACAGGCGGTCCCACAGCGAGGCGGGGAAGACCTGCGCCACCGCCTGGCCGCCCTCGCGCTCGCGCACCGAGCCGGCGATCTGCGGCTTGCCGTGGTCGCGGATCTCCTCGAGGCTCTGGCGCAGCAGGCGGATGTTGCGTAGCACGATGTAGGGGCCGGCCAGCCACTCCTCGCCCTCGAACGGGCCGCCGGCGGCGATGCCCTCGAGCTCGCGGGTGGCGTCGACCCAGCGGGCGGTGACGGCGTGGAAGTCGCGGAGCAGGCCGTCGAGCAGCTCGATGCGCTCGGCGAGCGGCAGGCGGGCCCACTCGCCGGCGTGGGCGCGCAGGTCGGCGACGGCGGCGTCGAGCCGCGGCCGCGGGGTCGGCGGCGCGGCGGCCGCGGCGCCGGAGGAGGCGGGCTTGCCGCTGGCGGTGCTGACGGTCATGGGCATGTCCTCGGTGAGTGGACGCGGGGTCACCCCGATCCTAAGCCATCCGGCGCCCGGCCGCCATCCGTCGCCGCAGCGCGGCAGGGTCTGCTATCGTGAGGCTCCCGGGCGCCGATTCCGGCGCCCCGTCTCCCGCCGACCGCCGAGCCGATGCCCGCCGTCGCCCGTCCGTCCGACCTGCGCGCCCGCCTGGGGTCGCTGCAGCTCGTGGTGGTCACCGGCAAGGGGGGCGTCGGCAAGACGGCGGTGGCGGCGGTGCTCGGGCGGGTGCTGGCCGCCGGGCGCGGGCCGCGGCGGGTGCTGGTGCTGGAGGTCGACCCGCGCGAGAACCTGCACCAGATGCTCGGCCTGCCGCCGTCCGGCGGCGACGTCGCGGGCGCCGGCGGCGGCCTCCACCTCCAGAACCTGAAGCCGCGCGACGTCCTCGACCGCGTCGTCGTCGAGCGCTTGAAGATCGGCGCCCTGTCGCGGCGCGTCCTCGCCAGCCCCGTCTACCAGCAGTTCGCCGAGGGCGCGCCGGGCCTCAAGGAGGTGGCGGTGCTCGGCCACGCGCTGCGCCTGGTGCGCGGCATCGATCCGGTGGCGCGCGCCGAGCCGTTCGACCTGGTGATCCTCGACGCTCCGGCCACCGGTCACGGAGTGTCGCTGCTCGCCGCGCCCAGCCTGCTGGCGGAGGTCATCGAGCACGGCCCCTTCGGCCACATGGGCGCCGAGCTGGCGGCCTGGGTGGGCGACCCGGAGCGCGCCGGCGTGGTGGTGGTGACGACGCCGGAGGAGATGCCGGTGCACGAGGCGCTGGAGCTAAAGGCGGCGCTGCGCGAGCGGCTCGACCGCGGCGTCGACCTGCTGGTGGTCAACGGCGCCTACCCGCCGCTGCCGCCGGCGGCCGGGGGCGGCGCCGCCGGCGACCCCGGTGACGATCCGGCCCTCGACCTGTGGACTCGCCGGCGCCGCCTCCAGGAGCGCGAGATGGACCGCCTCGGCCGCGTCTGGGAGGGGCCGCGGGTGACGCTGCCGAAGCTGCCGCTCGACCGCGGTCCGGAGCTGGTGGCGGCGCTCGCCGAGTGCCTCGGCCGCGAGCTGGAGGCCAGCTCGTGACCGACCTCCTCGCCGACCGCCACCCGCTGCTCATCGTCGTCGGCTCCGGCGGCGTCGGCAAGACCACGCTGGCGGCGGCGCTAGGCCTGACGTCGGCGCGGCACGGCCGCGACACGCTGGTGATGACCTTCG
>CAZLBJ010000087.1:0-3830 GCA_964557755.1 uncultured Thermoanaerobaculia bacterium | reverse complement strand
ACCGCGGCGAGCACGGCGAGACGGAGGACGGCCCGTCCGCGGCCGGCGCGGCGGGCGGACAGGGCGGGTGGCGGCACGGCTCGTGACGGTACGTCGATCACGTCCACTCCCTCGTTCGATGATGGCGGTCGCGCCGAGTATACCCGCCGCCGCCGGCGCGGGAGGCTCAGGATGCCGCCGCCAGCTCCGGCACCGCCTCCGCTTCCGGCGCCGGCCGCAGGGGCGGCAGGCGGTAGCTCTCCTCCGGGATCTCGGCGAGGGTCGAGGGACGGAGCTTGGCGCCGAGACCGAAGAACTCGCAGAAGCTCATGATCAGCGGCCGCCAGCGCTCCGGGTCGACGCGGTGCGGGTGGCCGGCCATGCGGATCTCCTCGGCGACGTGCACGCGCACGATCCGCACCTCGAGCGCCACCAGCTTGCCGCGGCGGTCGGGGTGCGCCGCCTCGATCGGGTGGTGGCCGACGAGCACCGCCTCGAGCTGCACCGGGCACTCGGCGACGCGCGGCGGCGCCACCGTGTCGGAGGGCAGCGGCGTCAGCCCGGCGGCGGCGAACTTGTCGCCGACGTGGCGGTAGCCCATCGCCTGCTTGTGCGGCGGCACCGGCGACGAGCCGGTGGTCTTCGCCAGCCGGTCGACGGCGTCGACCTGGGCGACGGACGGCAGGTTGAGCACGCACTCGCCCTGGCGCAGGACGTTGGCCGGCGTGTGCGAGCGCGCGCCGAATCCGAGCAGGCAGCTCCGACCCAGCCACCAGGCGGACGAGATCGGCGCCAGGTTGGCCGACCCGTCCGGGTTGAGCGAGCTCACCAGCACCACCGGCGTGCCGAAGTAGAGGATGGCGGGATCGATCGTCGCGTGCATGGTCTGTCGTCTCCTCGAAGTTCGACGACAGACTACGGGGCGCCCGGGGTGGGCGCCACCGGAAACCGGACGTGGAATTCGGCCGCCGTCAGCCGCCCTGCTGCTCCTCGAGGTAGGCGCGCAGCAGAGCCACCTTGCCGGGGGACATCGAACGGGTCAGCGGCATGTAGAGGGTGGTGGGGCGGTAGGCGTCGGAGATGCGCTTCAGGATCTCGCCGGCCACCGCGCTGATCGTCGCCTGGTCGTCGAGCGGGATGCGCCGCGACATCGCCGGGAACAGCAGGTAGTAGAAGCGCAAGCAGTGCGCGTAGACCAGCGGCCAGGAAATGTCGCCGGCCGCGATTTCCGCTCCGAAGTCGTCGTCGGGGTACTTGCGGAAGTTGACGAAGTAGGCGGCGCCGCCGGCGGCGGCGAGGTTCAGCGCCAGGAAGCCGGCGCCGCCGCCGTTGTCGCCCACCGGGACGGTCGCCCGGTCACCGCCCCGCGGCACCTTCACCTGGGCGGGGAAGTCGAGGAAGCCCGGGTCGGGCAGCGTGCCCGACGGTGCGGTCTCGAGCGTCAGCGCCGTGTCGCCGCGCACCGGGCCGCCGAGCTCGCGCACCAGCAGCTCCAGCTCGCCGCCGCTCCCCGGCTCGTCGAGGTAGACGTTGCGCGGGTCGCCGAAGATGCGCAGCCGCGACTCGCGCAGGTCGAGGCCGTTCCGCGTGCTGCCGACGCGGATCGGGTTGTCGGCCACCTGCCGTACCGCCGCCTCGCTCCCCAGCGCGACGTCCCAGAGGCCGCCGAACAGGTAGTAGGTGGCGGGCAGCGACGGCGCCGTCGCCAGCGTGCCGCCGCCGGCCGAGACCTCCAGGTCGCCGTAGTCGACGTTCGGGCCGATGGGAGCGGTGTTGGCCTGGCCGTCCCGGCGGATCGCCTCGCCCTGCAGCGCGCTCACCAGGTCGAGGGTCAGGCGGCGGTCCGCGGCGTTGAGGTGCGCCAGCCCCTGGGCGCCGCCGAGGCTCTGGTTGGCCAGCAGGCGCCCCGGCGGGCAGGTCGCCGGCTCGCCCTCGAGCCACGGCCCGAGGGTGCCGATGACGCGGCCCAGCGACGGGTTGTCCGGGTTGCGGTTGTCCGCGTAGCTCTGCACCAGGTCGTCGCTGTCGAGGCCGGGCATGAACTCGAAGAAGGCGAAGCGGACGACGATGCCGACCGCCCCCGGCGCGTCGAGGATGGCCGCCAGGACCGGCACGCTACGGTCGGCGTGCACCACCGCCGCCGCCGGGAAGGCCACCTGGAAGGTGCCGTTGGCGAACACCGACCCCGGCGTCAGGTACGGCGGCTGGGTGGTCCGCCTGTCGTAGCGCAGGCCGAGGAAGTGCGCGTGGCAGCGGACGTCGGCGCGCACCAGCAGCGCCGGCTGGGCGCCGCCGGCGCCGCCGATCTGCAGGCCGCCGGCGTAGATCTGCGTGGTCTGGCCGCTGGTCGGGTCGAGGTCGACCATCACCGGCCCGCCGTACGGGCCGTCGCCGCTGTGCGGGTCCACCGAGCCGAGCAGGTACACCGGCTGCCCGGCGAGGTCGCCATCGGTGCGCACCGCCCCCGGCGGCCCCGACGACGACACCTTGGCGCCGAGGAAGGCCACCTGGTGGTCGCCGTAGTAGTTCCAGCCGGCGACGGTGTAGTAGTCGAGGTGGCCCTGGATCGGCTGGCGGAGCTGGCGGACGATCTCGGCGTCGCTCTCCGCCGAGGTCACCTCGGTGGTCACCAGGTCGACGATGCCGTTGCCGGCGTTGTTGGCGGTGTCGACGTTGGTGCTGGCACCGCCCCAGAAGTTGACGCGCGGTCCGTCGAGGTAGCTCACGGTGTGCCTCCCGCCGGATCGGCGCTCGCGTCGGGGCTCTGGGCGAAGAGGAAGACGAAGCTGTAGTTCGACTTCACCGCGTCGCCCGGCACCCGCGCGGTGCTGTGGCAGTCCATGCAGGAGCTGGTCGGCTGGATGTAGCTCTCGAGGACGACGTTGGCCACCGTGTTCGGCGTCGGCGCCCCCTGCGGCCGGCCGGGGTCGTCCGGCGCCGTGGGCCACTGCGGGGAGATCAGCTCGTAGTGCGCGAACGGCGTGCCGGTCACCGTGCCCTGCCAGCGCTGATTGGCGGCGGCGACGGCGGCGGCCAGCGGCGTGATGCGGGTGAGCTGGTTGGGGCTGCCGAACGGCTGGCCGGAGGACAGCGGCGAGACGTTCGGCGTGCAGTACGGGCCGCTGCACGAGGGATCGAAGTACGCCCAGGTGCCGGCGGGGACCGGGTCCGAGGGGTCCGGCTGGGTCGGCGCGTTGTCCTGGTGCTCGAAGGTGGCCCAGATCCACTGCGGGAAGCCGGCCGCCTTGTACACCACGTGGAAGCCCACCAGGCCCACCCGCGCCGGCCGTGTCTCGCCGGTGGGGTTGCCCTGGGCGTCGAAGACCATCACCTCGACGTCGCGTGCGTGGTAGCGCTCCGCCGGCGCGCCGGCCTCGAGGATGCGCCAGGCGCCCTTGACCTCCAGCGCGCCGTCGGGGAAGTCGATGCGCTGCGCCTGGCCGACCACCGTGGCGTCGTAGTAGCGGTTGCTCCGGATGTAGTCGTAGGAGTCCTCGTCGAGGCCGATCTGGTAGTAAGTGGGGTTGCCGTCCTGGTCGATCAGCCAGCCGCCCACCGCCTGGCGGATCGACGCTTCCACCGGCAGCCCCTGCGGCGCCTTCGAGCGGTAGAGGAGCACCGGCTGGCCGAGGCCGCCGGCGTTCCACGGCCCGGGGTCGGCGGCGCCGGGGAGGAAGGTCTGCTCGGTGGTCTTGTAGGTCTCCCACACGGTGGGCGAGCCGCCGAGGGGCGCCGCGCAGTCGGCGACGCCGCGCTCGCCGGGCGTCGCCGGCCAGTTGACGGCGACGAACAGCCGCCAGGCGTAGTCGGCGAACGCCGCCAGGTCGTCCTGCGGCGACGGCGGCGCCGCC
>CAZLBJ010000086.1:0-8366 GCA_964557755.1 uncultured Thermoanaerobaculia bacterium | reverse complement strand
CGGCGCGGTGGCCCTGCTCACCTGGCGCGCCGCCGCCCGGCGCCTCTTCGCCGCCGCCGAGCGGATGCCGCGGCTCGGCCGCCACGCCCACCACCTCGAGGAGCTCTACGAGCGCCTGGTCGGCCTCCTCTCCCCCGGCATGCTGGCCGCCGGCCTGGCGCTGTCGGCGGCGGCGTGGGGGGCCGAGGGGATCGGCTTCTGGATCGTCGTCGGCGGCTACGTCGAGGCGGCGGCGCCGCTGCGCGCGCTGTTCGACTACTCCGCCTCGACCCTCGCCGGTGCCCTCTCCATGCTGCCGGGCGGCCTGCTCGCCGCCGAGGGCAGCCTGGCGGCGCTGCTCGGCGCCCAGGGGCTCGACCGCGCCGCCGCCGCCTCGGCGACGCTGATCATCCGCGGCGCGACGCTGTGGTTCGCCGTCGCCCTCGGCCTCGCGGCGCTGCCGTGGGTGGCGGCGCGGCTGCGGCGGCGGCCTTGAGCGCCGCAGGAGGCGCGCCGCCGGCGCGCGCGCCCCACGCGACGGTCTTCGCCCACGGCCTGATGCTGGCCGTGGTGCTGCTCTTCTTCCGCCTCGAGAAGGCGCTGCAGCTCGCTCCCCGGCCCGGCGCCGGCGAGATGGCTCTGCTGGTCGTGCCCGAGCTCGCCTTCCTGCTCGCCTTCGAGGGCTTCTGGCTCGCCGCCGCCGGCTGGCGTTGGCTGCGCCGCGCCTGGCGCCCCCTGCTCCTCGCCGCCCACGGGCTGGTCTGCCTGCTCGCGCTGCTCGACCACATGTGGTTCCTCTACACCGGCACGCGGCTGCACCTGACGCTGTTCGCCTACTCGCTGCGCTTCCTCAACATGCTGGCCGGCCTGCTCGCTACCGGCCTCGACCCGATCCTCTACGTCCGCCTGCTGCTCGTCGTGCTGTGCGTGCTGCTCGCCCTGCGCCTCGAGCGCAAGCCTTGGCCGGCGCTGCGGCGGCCCGGACGCGCGGCGGCGGCCGCCCTCGCCGCCGGGCTGGCGCTGACGGCCGTCACCTGGCGCGCGCCGGGGCGGCTGGCCGACGTGTGGGCCAGCCCGGCGGTCGAGCTGCTGTCGCTGCGCGTCGGGCTGCCGCCGAGCGACGCGCAGGTGGCCCGCCACATGGTGCCGCCCGGCGAGCTCTACCGGCCGCCGCGGGTGACCGCCACCGGCCGCACGCCGCCGCTGCTCGCCGCCCGCCCGGCGGCCGGCGAACGGCCGAACCTGGTGCTGGTGATCCTCGAGTCGACGCGCCGCGACAGCGTGCCGCCGTACGCCGATCCAGCGCTGTGGCCGGTGAGCCCGCACCTCGCCCGCTGGAGCCGCCGGGCGGTGGTGGTCGACGACATGTACTCGACCGTCACCCACACCTCGAAGGCGCTGGTCGGCATCCTGTGCGGCATGTACCCCCGCCTGCGCATGCCGATCAGCGAGGCGCGGCCCGGCGGCCTGGACCTCCCCTGCCTGCCGGCGCTGCTCGCGCAGGCCGGCTACCGCACCGCCTTCCTGCAGTCCGCCCTCGCCGGCTTCGAGAACCGCGGCGGCCTGGTCGGCAACATGGGCTACGAGCGCGCCGGCTTCCAGGAGACGATCGGCGGCGAGGCCGGCATCCGCCGCGTCGGTTACCTGGGCGGCGACGACCTGGCGCTGGCGCCGCCGGCCTTCTCGTGGGTGGCCGAGGGCGGCGAGGCGCCGTTCTTCCTCACCCTGCTGACCTCGGTGGCGCACCACCCCTACCAGATCCCCGACGTCCGCGCGCCGTGGCTGGGCGACACGCGGGAGCAGTACCTGCTGGCGCTGCACTACCAGGACCGCCTGGTCGGCGACCTGCTCGCCGGCCTCGAGCGGATGGGGCGGCTGGAGGACACCGTGGTGCTGGTACTGGGCGACCACGGCGAGGCCTTCGGCGAGCACGGCCGGCTGCAGCACGACGCGGTGCCATACGCCGAGGTGGTCCACGTGCCGTTCCTCGTGCTCGGCCCGGAGCGCTGGATCGGGCCGCCGCGCCGGCTGGACGGCCTGCGCCACCAGATCGACCTGCTGCCCACCCTGCTGCACCTCGCCGGCGTCGACTGGGAGGGCGAGCTGCCGGGTGCCGACCTCTTCGCCACCGCCGGCCACGAGCGCGTCTTCTCCTTCTGCTGGTACACCGACTTCTGCGCCGCCATGCGCGAGGAGGAGCGCACCTGGATCTATCACTTCGGGCGCCGCGAGACCGAGCTGTACTCCGCCGCCGACCCGGAGCAGACGCTGGACCTGGCCGACGGCGTGCCGGAGGACGAGCGCCGGGAGGCGGAGGCGCGCATCCTGGGCCTGAAGCTCTCCCTCGACCGCTTCTGGAGCGCGCGGAGTCCGGCCCGCGGCGACCGTCCGCCCGCACGGTAGGATCGCGGTCCCGTGGCGCCATCCGAAGCCGCTGCCGGCCCCGCCGCCGTCGACGACGCCGTGCGCGTTGTCACCTGGATCGTCGTCCCCGCCTACCAGGAGGAGAGCGCGGTGGGCGAGGTGGTGGCCGAGCTGCGCCGGCGCTTCCCGCAGGTGGTGGTGGTGGACGACGGCTCGGCGGACGCCACCGCCCGCGCCGCCGCGGCCGCCGGTGCCCGCGTCGTGCGCCACGCCGTCAACCGCGGCCAGGGCGCGGCGCTGCAGACCGGCATCGAGTTCGCGCTCGCCGCCGGCGCCCGCTACGTCGTCACTTTCGACAGCGACGGCCAGCACCGGGTGGAGGACGCCGACCGTCTGCTGGCGCCGCTGGTCGCCGGCGAGGCGGAGTTCTGCCTCGGCTCGCGATTCCTGGAACGGCCAGCCGGCGTGCCGCCGGGGCGCCGCCTGCTGCTGCGCTGCGCCCTCGCCTTCACCCGCCTGACCTCGCGCGCCCGCGTCACCGACACCCACAACGGGCTGCGCGCGATGACCCGCCGCGCCGCCGGCCGCGTGTCTCTCACCCTCGACCGCATGGCGCACGCCAGCGAGCTGATCGACCAGGTCCACGCCTCGGGGCTGCCGTATACTGAGCGCCCGGTGACCGTCCGCTACACGGAGTACTCCCGGCGCAAGGGCCAACGTGCCGGCGCCGCCCTGCGCATCGCGCTCGACTACCTGATCGGCAAGCTCCGCTGAGCCGCGAGCCCCGTGAACACTTTCCAGATCCTCGGCCTGCTGGCCGCCGCCGCGTTCATCGGCGTCACCGTCCACCGGCTGACCCGCCACCGCCTCGGCGCCGCCAGCGGCATCGGCTGGATCGTCCTGTGGGCGGCGGCGGCCATCGCCATCGTCTTCCCCGAGATCACGGTCTGGCTCGCCGGCATCCTCGGCATCCAGCGCGGTGCCGACCTCGTCTTCTACGTCGCCATCCTGGCGGGGCTGGCCGGCTTCTATCTGGTGCTCTCCCGCCTGCGCAGGATCGAACGCGACCTCACCCTGCTCACCCGGCGTCTCGCCCTCCACGAGTCGCCGCCACCGCGGCTCGACGCCGGGCCCGCCACCGGGCCCGCCACCGGGCCCGTCACCGGGCCCGACAGCGCCGCCGCGGAGCGCCGCTGATGGACGACCTCTTCCGCGACCGCTCGATCCTCGTCACCGGCGGCACCGGCTCCTTCGGCCGCCGCCTGGTCGCCCACCTGCTCGCCGAGACGCCGGCGCGCCGCGTCATCGTCTTCAGCCGCGACGAGCTCAAGCAGTGGGAGATGGGACGCGCCCACGCGGGCGAGGACCGGCTCCGCTTCTTCCTCGGTGACGTGCGCGACCTGTCGCGGCTGCTGCGCGCCCTCGACGGCGTCGACCTGGTGGTGCACGCCGCCGCCCTCAAGCAGGTGGTGGCCCTCGAGTACAACCCGTTCGAGGCGGTGAAGACCAACATCCTCGGCTCGCAGAACGTCATCGACGCCGCCATCGAGCGCGGCGTGCGCCGGGTGGTGGCGCTGAGCACCGACAAGGCGTGCAGCCCGATCAGCCTCTACGGCGCCACCAAGCTGGTGAGCGACAAGCTGTTCGTCGACGGCAACGCCTACGCCGGCGCCAAGCGCACCCGCTTCGCGGTGGTGCGCTACGGCAACCTGGTGGGCAGCCGCGGCAGCATCGTGCCGCTGTTCCGGGAGCTGGCGCCCGGCGGCGTGCTGCCGATCACCGACGAGCGCATGACCCGCTTCTGGACCACCCTCGACACCGCGGTGCGCTTCGTGGTGCGCATGCTCGGGGCGATGGAGGGCGGCGAGATCTTCGTCCCCAAGACGCCCAGCATGCGGGTGGTCGATCTCGCCCGCGCGCTGGCGCCGGAGGCGCGGCTCGAGGTCATCGGCGTGCGGCCCGGCGAGAAGCTCCACGAGGAGCTGATCAGCGTCCACGACGCCCCGCGCACGCTCGACTGCGGCGACCACTACTCGTTGCGGCCCGACATGCCCTGGCAGGGCGAGCGGCCGCCGCCGGCGGGCCAGCCGGTCGCCGCCGGCTTCCGCTACAACAGCGCCGACAACGACCGCTGGCTCGACGTCGCCGAGCTGCAGCGGATGGCCGGCGACGTCTCCTGAGGCGAGCGCTGCGCGGACGCCGCTCCCTGTTCCGCTGGTCCGGCGTCGACGCCAGGACCCTGCTGCTCCACGGCCTCGCCGTCGCCGCCAAGGCGGCCCTCCTGCTGCTGCTTGCCCGCTTCCTGCCGCCGGCCGAGGTGGGCCTGTTCGGGCTGGTGGCGGCGGCGCTGATCTTCGCGCTCTACGCCGCGGGCCTCGACTTCTACGCCTTCGCCACCCGCGAGCTGCTGCGCGCCGAGCCGGCGGCGCGACCGCTCCTCTTGCGCGACCAGCTCGTCTTCCACCTGCTGGCCTACCTGGTGGTGCTCCCCGCCTGCCTCGCCCTCTTCGCCGGCGGCCTGCTGCCCTGGCGGCTGGCGGCGCTGTTCTTGCCGCTCCTCGTCTGCGAGCACCTCGGCCAGGAGCTGCAGCGGGTGCTCATCACCCTGTCGCGGCCGCTGGCGGCGGCCCTGGTGGTGTTCCTGCGCGGCGCCGCCTGGGTGCCGCCGCTGTTGCTCCTCTTCTTCGCCGACGGCGAGCACCGCCGCATCGAGACGGTGCTCGCCGCCTGGCTGGCCGGCTCGGCGGCCGGCCTGCTGCTGGCCCTCGCGGCGCTGCGCGACCTGCCGTGGCGGCGCGCCCGCGGCCCGGTCGACTGGCGCTGGCTCGGCGGCGGCGTGCGGGTGGCGGTGCCGTTCCTCGTCGGCACCCTCGCCCTGCGCGGCGTCTTCACCGTCGACCGCTTCAGCCTGGAGGCGGTGCGCGGCACCGCCGAGGTCGGCGTCTACATCTTCTTCCTCGGCGTCTACGCCGCTTTCCAGGGCTTCGTCGAGATGGGCGTGCTGATGGTGCACCGGCCGGCGATCATCCGCAGCTTCCAGCAGGGGCGGCACGACGAGTACCGGGCGCGGATGCGCCGGCTGGCGCTGGCGCTGGGCGGCCTGTCCCTGGCGCTGGCGGCGGCGGCGGCCCTGCTCATCGGCCCGGTGCTCGCCCTGGTGGGCGAGCCGCTCTACCGGCAGCACCTGCCGGCCTTCTGGCTCGTCCTCGCCCTCTGCCTCGCCGCGGCGGCGGCCGAGCTGCCCCACCTCGCGCTCTACGCCCGCCAGCGGGACGCTGCTATCATCGCTGCTTCGCTCGGCGGGCTGCTGCTGGCCGCGGCGGCCGACCCCTGGCTCGCCGCCCGGGCCGGCCCGGCCGGGGTGGCCCTCGGCACCCTCCTCGCCGTGCTCCTCGTCGCCGCCGTCAAGATCTGGCGCCTGTGGAGCGGGCCCGAGCCGACATGAAGATCGCCTTCATCCCCAGCGCCTACCGCACACCGTTCTTCCACGCCGTCGCCCGCCGCCTGGAGAGGGCGGGGCACGAGGTCCGCTGGCTCTCCCCGAACCGGCGCTGGGCGCGCTGGCTGCACCGCCAGGGGGTGGCGGAGCGCCACGTCTTCGACGTCACGCGCTGGGGGGAGGAGTGGCACGGCCGCGAGGCGACCGCGGCCGACGTCGAGGAGCTGCGCCGGTTGGAGGAGGCGGGCAACCTCGGGCTGCACGAGCTGGTGCTGATGGACCCGCTGCTGCCGCGCCGCTCCACCGCCCGGGCGCTGCGCTACCTGGCGGTGGCGCGCCGCCACCTGCACGAGTTCCTGGCCGGCGAGGCGGTGGCCGCCGTCTTCGGCGAGCAGACGTGGGCCTTCGAGCTGCTCACCGGCCAGGTCTGCCGCTCCCTCGGCATCCCGCACCTGATGCCGCAGACGGTGCGCATCCCGGACGGCCGCTTCGCCTTCTTCGACGGCTACCGCGAGACCGAGCTGGTCCCCCTGGAGAGCGTCGGCGAGGAGCACCGGCGGGCCGCCGCCCGCACCCTCGAGGAGTTCCGCCGGCGCCGCCCGCAGCCGGGCTACATGGCGCTCGACCGCGCGGTGCTCAAGTCCGACCTGCGGCGGCTGCGCCTGCTGGCGCGCCACGTCGCCGACCTCGCCGGCGACCCCTACGACGAGACCAGCCGCCGCCCGCTAGCCCTCGTCGCCGACCACACCCGGCAGTGGGTCCGCGAGCGGCGGCTGCGGCGCTGGCGCGGCTTCGAGCGGCCGCGGCCGGAGGCGTCGCGGCCGTTCGTGCTCTTCCTCCTGCACCGCCAGCCCGAGTCGTCGATCGACATCAAGGGCAGCCCCTTCACCAACCAGGTCGAGATGGTGCGCGCCATGGTGCGCACGCTGCCGGTGACCCACGAGCTGTGGGTCAAGGAGCACCCGGTGGCGCTGCCGCTGCGGCCGCTCGGCCTGCTGCGCGAGCTGGCGCGGCTGCCCGGCGTGCGCCTGGTGGACCACGCGCTGCCCGTCTTCCCGCTGCTCGAACGCGCCGACCTGGTGGTCGCCATCGTCGGCACCGCTGCCTACGAGGCGGCGCTGCTCGGCCGGCCGGCGGCGACCATCGCGCCGGTCTTCTTCGACCGCGTGGTGGCGCACCCGCGCTTCGACCCCTTCCACGATTCGCTCGACGCGCTGCTCGCCGCCGGCGGAGGCGCCGGCGAGACGCCGCCCGAGGAGTTCCTGGCCTGGCTGCTGGCGCGCACGGTGCCGGGGGTCGTCGGCGACGCACTGTGGCAGCCGCACAGCATGACGGAGGACAACCTCGACCTCGTCGCCGGCGGCTTCCTCGCCCTGCTCGACCGCTACCCCGACGGCTTCCGCACGTAGGCCACCATGCGGTAGGGGCGGCCGACGACGTGCGAGGCGGCGTCGAGCAGTTTGCTGCCCCAAGCGAGCAGGCGCGGGATCTCGACGTTCTGCCAGCGCTCGATGCGCGCCTCCATCCAGTCGATCTCCGGCGCCGCGGTGAAGCCGGCGCGGCGCAGCGCGAGGCCCAGCGTGTGGCGGTCGAAGAAGAAGTTGTGGTGGATGTCGTAGAGCAGCACCGGCACCTTCTCGAGCCGCCCCAGGCTGAGCCGGTAGAGCAGGTGGCCGACGCGGTTGATCAGGCTGCGCTGGTTGATGGTGAAGACCACCAGCACGCCGTCGGGCGCCAGCACCCGGTGCAGCTCGCGCAGGGTGTCGACCGGCCGGTCGAGGTGCTCGATCAGGTCCCACAGGGTGACGGCGTCGAAGGACGCCGCCGGGAAAGCGGCCTGCTCCAGGCTGCCGTGCACCACCTCGAGCCCGCGCCGGCCGCGCGCGTAGTCGGTCGCCTTCCTCGACAGCTCGACGCCGGTGACGCCGAAGCCGCGCTCCCGCGCCATCTCGAGAAAGGCGCCGTACGAGCAGCCGACGTCGAGCAGCCGGCCGCCGGGCACCATCGCCTCGATGCGGTCGAGCGCCCGGCCGTAGACGCCGTACGGCTCGCCCTCGCGCGGCACGCCGACCCTGAGGGCTTCGAAGTAGGGCGTGTCGAGGTAGGCGTCGTCCTCGTAGAGGTCGATCGCCGCGTCGCCCGCCACCGGCTCGCGGCGGCTCACCGTGCCGCACTCACGGCAGCGCTGGATGACGCCGTTGGGCAGGTCGTAGAGCACGGCCGGCGAGCCCGCCCCGCAGATGGCGCAGCCAGGAGTCATCGGCGCGGCGGCCGGACGCCCGGCACCACCAGCTCGGCGAGGGCGCGGACCATGCCGGCGGCGCGCGCGGCGGCGCGCACGGCGGCGAAGGGGACGAACGCCCACAGCCGCGGGTCGCCGGTGCGCCGCACCAGCCGGCTCGCCATCGGCACGCAGGTGGCGACCAGCACGGCGGCCGGTAGCGCGGCGGCCGCGGGGCGGCGGCGCGCCAGGGCGGGCAGGGCGGCGGCGGCGGCGAGCAGCGCCAGCAGCGGCTGCAGGTGGTCGGCCGGCATGCTGTAGGAGTTGCCGCCGCCGCGCTGCGGGTGGCGGCGGTAGAGGCGG
>CAZLBJ010000085.1:0-2971 GCA_964557755.1 uncultured Thermoanaerobaculia bacterium | reverse complement strand
TGCGTCCGCGGCGGTCGTGCGCCAGACTTGCAAGAGAGTCGAACCGAGGAGGCCCGAGATGAAGACCCTCGACAAGCCCGAGACCCGCAAGGCGGCGCACCCGGCCGCCGAAGCGAGACCCGAGTCGCTGATGATGAGCTGGGGCTACGAGCCCGCCTGGTCGGAGGGCGCCATCAAGCCGCCCATCTTCCAGACCTCGACCTTCGCCTTCAAGAGCGCCGGGGAGGGCAAGGAGTACTTCCAGTGGGCCTACGGGCTCAAGGAGCGCGCCCCCGGCCAGCCGATGGGGCTGATTTACAGCCGCCTCAACAACCCCAACCTGCAGATCCTCGAGGAGCGCCTCAACCTGTGGGACAAGGCGGAGGCGGGGACGGTGTTCTCCTCCGGCATGGCGGCGATCTCGACCTCGATCCTCGCCACCGTGCCGCTCGGCTGCTCGGTGGTCTTCTCCGAGCCGGTGTACGGCGGCACCGACTACCTGATGGAGCACGTGCTGCCGGCGATGGGCATCCCCACTCGCTGCTTCCACGCCGGCGCCGAGCCGGCGGCGGCGGAGGCGCTGGTCGAGGCGCTGGCGGCCGAGGGCACGCCGTGCCGCATGGTCTACCTCGAGACGCCGTCGAACCCGACCATCGTCTCCACCGACATCGCCGGCATGTCCGAGATGGCGCACCGCCACGGCGCCATCTGCGCCGTCGACAACACGCTACTCGGGCCGCTCTACCAGCACCCGCTCGAGCACGGCGCCGACCTCGTGCTGTACTCGGCCACCAAGTACCTCGGCGGCCACAGCGACGTGGTGGCCGGCGCGGTGCTCGGCGCGAAGGAGCTGGTCGAGCCGGTCAAGATGCTGCGCACCATCCTCGGCAACATGCTCGAGCCCTACTCGGCGTGGCTGCTGCTGCGCTCGCTGGAGACCGCCAAGCTGCGCATGACCTGCTCGCGCAAGAACGCCGAGCGGGTGGCGCGCTGGCTCTCCGGCCATCCGAAGGTGTCGCGCGTCCACTACCCGGGCTACCACGACGACGCGCCGCAGCGCGAGATCTGCCGGCGGCAGACCAAGGCGGGCGGCGCGCTGCTCTCCTTCGAGCTGGCGGCGGGCACCGAGGAGGCCGCCTTCCGCTTCCTCGACCACGTGCGCCTGGCCCACCTGGCGGTGTCGCTGGGCGCCAACGAGACCCTGGTCGAGCACCCGGCCACCATGACCCACGCCGACGTCGAGCCGGAGCGCCAGCGCGAGATGGGCATCACCCCGTCACTGGTCCGCGTCGCCGTCGGCATCGAGCACCCCGACGACCTGATCGCCGACTTCGCACAGGCGCTCGACGCGGTGTAGAGACGCAGCGCGGTGTAGATCAGCGGGCGGCCGGCAGCTCGACGTAGGGAGAGTCCGCGCGTCCGGCCGCCGGTCGAGCAGGCCCGCCACGTCGGGCGGCTTGTGGCCGGGCCGGTAGGCGCGCCAGCCGACCGCCGGGTCGAGCGGCCGGCGGGCGGCGGCGCGGTCGTTGTAGCCGTACGCGTCGAGCAGCCGGTAGTCGGCGAAGTAGGCGGGGATGCCGGCCCAGTAGGTCACCACCCGGGCGCCCGGCCGCACCCGTTCCTGGAAGCGCAGCAGCTCGTGCAGCACCTGCGCGTGCGAGCCGACCAGTGGCGGCCGGTCGCGGTGGAGCACCAGGCGCCGGTTGGCCGCCGCGTTCGCCGTGGCCGCCAGGCCGTTCACCTGGACGACGAGGAGCAGGGTGGCCGCGGCCAGGACGAAGCCCTGCGCCGCTGGGGCGAGGTTCCGCGTCGCGCGGTGCTCGTCCTCGCCACGGTCGGGATGGCGCGGCGCCTCCTCCTCCGCCACCACCACCACGGCCGCCCGGGCTCCGGCGCCTGGCTGCCGGCCGGGGTGCTGATCGGCGGTTGCTACTTCTTCGTCTACTGGTCTGTGATGGGCATGGAGACGCCGCTCCAGGCGCTGCTCGTCCTCGCCGCCCTGTACCTCGCCTACGAGGTGGTCTACTCCGGCAAGCCGCGCACCCTGGCGCTCTTCACCGTCCTTGCGGCCGCCTACCTGGTGCGCACCGGCGGGGAGGCGCGGCCGCCTCAGAAGGGCGGCACGACCTGGCGCATCACCGCGACGTCGAGCCGAAAGCCTCGACCATCCAGCTTCCGTTCGACCTCGGACAGGCACCCCTTCGGCAGGACGGCGTCCACCGTCTGCCCGGACACCGAGAGGCTCTGCTGCTTCACAGCCCCTCCTGCCGAGTCGACCACCTCGCGCTCCACGTCCCGAAAGACCCTCTCCAGCTCCTGGCGCCGTTCGCCGCGTGACCCGGTCGCCGCACCGCGGTAGTGGATCGTCACCTCGACGAGACTGTCTTCTTCCTCGGTCATAAACAGATCCTAGCAGCGGCTCGAGCTGTCAGAACGAGCTCGTGTCGAGGAGGCCGGCGCCGACCTCGTGAACCGGGAACGGCAGCGCGATCACTCCGGCGAGCAGGTCCTGTCGCACCCGGGAGGGGGTGAACGGCGTTCCCTGTTGTTGGTAGAGCTGGATCAGGAGCGCGACCGCTCCCGCCACGATCGGCGTCGCCATCGAGGTCCCGCTCATGCGGTCGAGGAGCAGGGCGCGGGGCGGGTTCGGCAGCGGCTGGCCCTGCGCGTCCCTCGGCACGGGGACCGTCGACGTCACGTTCACCCCGGGCGCCACGATGTCGGGCTTGTCGAGGCCGTAAGCGGTCGCGCCGCGACTCGAGAAGGCGGCGGGGAGGAACGACCCGGACGAGGCGGTGCGTCCATCTCGGTTCGAGAGTGCTGACGGACGCGCTGGGGCGGTTTCACCATTCCATCCTGCGGTCGAGGCTGCGGTACTGGATCGCCTCGGCGACGTGGGGGGCGGCGATCTCGTCGCGGCCGGCGAGGTCGGCGACGGTGCGGGCGACCTTGAGGATGCGGTGGACGGCGCGGGCGGAGAGGCCGAGGCGGT
>CAZLBJ010000084.1:0-3645 GCA_964557755.1 uncultured Thermoanaerobaculia bacterium | reverse complement strand
CCCCACACCGCGTCGAGCAGCCGCTCCCGCGTCACCACCTCCCCCGGGTGCGCCACGAAATACTCCAGCAGCTCGAACTCCCGCGGCGACAGCTCCAGCAGCTCCCCGTCCTTGCGCGCCTCGTGGCGCTTGAAATCGAGGCACAGGTCGCCGGAGCGGAACGCCTCCGCCCGCGCCGCCGGCGCCGCGCAGCGCCGCAGCACCGCCTCCACCCGCGCCAGCAGCTCCATGAACCCGAACGGCTTGGTGACGTAGTCGTCCGCCCCCAGCTTCAGCCCGAGCACCTTGTCGATCTCCTGGCCGCGGGCGGTGAGCATGATGATCGGCACCGCCGAGCCGCCGCCGCGCAGCTTCCTGCACACGTCGAGGCCGGTCATCTTCGGCAGCATCACGTCGAGGATCACCAGGTCGGGGGCGCCCTCGGAGGCCAGCCGGTACCCCTCCTCGCCGTCGCGCGCCACTTCCACCGCGTATCCCTCGTAGGCGAAGCCGTCGGCCAGCGCCACCGACATCGACTCGTCGTCCTCGACCACCAGGACGCGCAGGCCGGCGCCGGCGGTGGCTTCGCCGGGCACGGAGGGCGCGAGGTCGGACCTGCGGGCGTCGTCGCGGTGCGTGCTCATCTCCATGGCGTGCTCCCTCCCTCTCGTCGCCGTCCCGTCCTACGCCTCCGAAGGCCGCCGCGGCGGCAGCCCCAGGCCGCCCTCCGCCGCCTCCGGCTCCTCCGCCGCCGCCTCCACCGCCAGCGCCGCCAGCGGCAGCACGAGGGTGAAGGTGCTGCCCTGCCCCGGCCGGCTCTCGACCTCGACGCGGCCGCCGTGGGCGTCGAGCACGTGGCGCACGATGGCGAGGCCGAGGCCCGAGCCCTTGACGTCGTGCACCAGGCCGGTCGACACGCGGTGGAAGCGGTCGAAGATCTTCTCCTGCTCGTCGCGCGGCACGCCGACGCCCCAGTCGCGCACCGAGAGATGCAGCTCGTCGCCGCGCCGCGCCAGCGCCACCGCCACGTCGCGGCCGTCGCCGGAGTACTTGACCGCGTTGTCGAGCAGGTTGGCCAGCGAGTGGGTGATCGCCGCCGGGTCGAGGCGCAGCGCCGGCAGCGGCGCCGCCGGCCCCTGGTAGACGACCCGAAAGCCGCTCTGCCTCAGCCGCACCTCGAAGCTGTGCAGCGTCTCGCGCACCAGCGCCTCGAGGTCGGCCGGCTCGAAGCGGTAGCTCTTGCGCCCCGACTCGATGCGCGCGAAGTCGAGCAGGTTGTTGATGAGCTGGGTCAGCCGCCGGCTCTCGGTCTCGATGTACTCGCCGTACTCGCGCATCTTGGCTCCGTCCTCGACGCGGCCGAGGCGCAGGAACTCGCCGAAGACGCGGATCGAGGCGAGCGGCGTGCGCAGCTCGTGCGAGACGTTGGAGACGAAGTCGCTCTTCATCTGCGACAGCTTCATCTCGCGCGAGGCGGTGCGCAGCGCCAGCACCACGCCGCCCAGCAGGACAGCGGCGAGCACCGCTGACAGCCCCACGTTGAGGCGGAAGTTCGAGCGCGCCCACTCGCCCGGCGTCGGGTGGCGGCCGGCGAGGCTGAGGCGCCAGTCGGTGAAGGCGAACTGCAGCGGGCGCTCGACCTCGGAGGCGCCGCGGAAGCCGGCGTCGGTCGAGAACACCGGCTCGCCGCGCCCGTCGCGCACCCACACCACCGGGTCGGAGCGGTGGTCGCCGGGGAAGAAGCTGGGCAGCGCCTTGTCGATCGTCGCCGGCAGCAGCTCCCGGCGCAGGAAGTCCTCGTCGAGGATCATGCCGGCGACGCCCACCACCCGCGAGCGGTCGTCGGTCACCGGGTTGAGGATGATGCGGTGGCGCGGGTCGCGCTCGTCGACCGCCAGCGTCACCGGCTCGAGCACGCCGCCCTTGTGCGCCAGCGTGTGCCACGACGAGGTGGCGACGTGGACGGCGCGCACCTCCGGCGACCACGGCGGCGGCTCGACCTTCGCGCACGCAGGGTTGAAGTACAGCGTCTCGCCCTCGCGCTGGCCGACGAAGCTGACCACGAACAGGCGCCGGGCGCCGCGCGGCGGCTTCTTCTTGAAGTAGAGGGCGGCCTTGTCGAGCTGGTCGTCGGTGAAGACGTGGGACGGCAGGTTGAGCGACTTCTCCGCCTCCCAGGTGTAGAAGACGCGCACCTTCTCGGCCACCGCCTCGAGGTAGTTGGAGAGCGCCGCGCGGTGCACCACCTGCGACGCGTGGTCGAGCTTGACCAGCCAGCGGTACTGCAGCGCCAGCAGCACCGCCAGCGGCAGCAGCACGGCGACGAAGCCGAGCCACAGGGTGCGGCGGCGGATCGGGCGGCGGACCTCCATTCCATCGACCAAGATAGCGGCTCCCGACCCTTCTACGGAAGGGCCGGCGACGGGTTTTTACAGAAGCCTTACGTGCCGGAACGCGCGCTTGCCGGCGCCGTAGTCCGCCGCCGCCTGCCCCGCGCCGCGCAGCAGCCAGCGGCTGGTCAGGAGGCCCTCCGCCCCCACCGGGCCGCGGGCGTGGATGCGGCCGGTGCTGATCCCCACCTCGGCACCGAGGCCGTAGCGGTAGCCGTCGGCGAAGCGGGTGCTGGCGTTGACGAACACCGACGCGGCGTCGACCGCGGCGAGGAAGCGCTCCGCCGCCGCCGGGTCGGCGGTGACGATCGCCTCGGTGTGCGCCGAGCCGTGGCGGTGGACGTGCACGACCGCCTCGTCGAGGCTGCCCACCGTGCGCACGGCGAGGGTGAGGTCGCCCCATTCGCGGCCGAAGTCCGCTTCCGAAGCCGGCTCGGCCGCCACGCCACCGGCGGCCAGCGCGGCGAGGGCCTCCTCGTCGGCGCGCAGGGTCACGCCGGCGGCGGCCAGCCCGCGGCCGACCGCGGGCCGGTGCGGCCGGAAGACGCGGTGGACGAGCAGCGTCTCGGTGGCGTTGCAGGCCGCCGGGTAGTCGCACTTGCCGTCCACCGCCAGCTTCGCCGCCATCGCCGGCTCGGCGGCGGCGGGGAGGTAGAGGTGGCACACGCCCTCGGCGTGGCCGAGCACCGGGATGCGGGTGGCGGCCTGGATCGAGCGCACCAGCTCGCCGGAGCCGCGCGGGATGACGACGTCGATCGAACGGTCCTCGGCGAGCAGTGCCGCCACCGCGGCGCGACCCTCGACCAGGGTGACCACCTCCGGCGGCTGGCCCTCGGCGGCCAGGGCGTCGCGCAGGCAGGCGGCGAGGGCGCGGTTCGACGCCGCCGCCTCGCGGCCGCCCTTGAGCAGCAGGCCGTTGCCGGTGGCGAGCGCCAGGGCGCCGATCTGCACCACCGCGTCGGGGCGGCTCTCGAAGACCACCAGCAGGACCCCTAGCGGGCAGGTGACGCGGGAGAGCTCGAGGCCGTCGTCGAGCAGCGTGCGGCGCTGGACGGCACCGAGGGGGTCGGCGGCGGCGGCGAGCTGGCCGGCGCCGTCGCGCAGGGTGGCGAGCTTGCCCGGCGACAGCACCAGCCGGTCGAGCAGCGCCGGCGCCAGGCCGGCCGCGGGCGCCGCGTGGCCGTCGCCGCCGGTGGCGGGCCGCAGGTGCGGCGGGCGCTCGGCGGGGAGGGGGGGGCGCGGGCGCAGCCCCCCCGCACCCCCCACCCCCCGCGGG
>CAZLBJ010000083.1:0-2729 GCA_964557755.1 uncultured Thermoanaerobaculia bacterium | reverse complement strand
AGGCGGCTGCGCCACGACGCCGGCAGCAGCGCGAAGCGCACCCGGTAGTCGGGCACCACGTCGGCCGCGGCGAGCAGCTCGCGGGCGGCGTCGGGGCAGTCCTCCGCGCGGCAGGTGTCGAGCGCCTCGATGGCGGGGTCGACGAAGCGGGTCTCGAGCAGGCTCGCCTGGCGGCGCGCCTGCCCGCCGAGGACGGCGAGGGCCAGCGGCCCGGCGGCCAGCAGGAGGACCAGCAGGGCGCGGGCGACGGCGAGCCGGCGGCGGCGCTGGGTCTCGATCTCGGGCTCCGGGCGCGCCAGGTCCCAGTCGGCGAACACCTTCTCCGGCAGGAGGTCGGCGACGAAGTCGACGCGCCGGTGGGCGAGGTCGGAGGCCGACTCGAAGCCGGCGCCGGCGGTGAGGTAGACGCCGCGCAGCGGCGGCGCGCCCGGCGCCGGGCCGCCGGCGAAGATGCGGTTGAGGAAGGTGCGCAGGGACGCGGTCAGCGACTCGAAGGTGCCGGGCAGGGCGGCGAAGGCGCGCGGGTCGGCGAGCGGCCGGCCCGCCGCCAGCACGCGGAGCTGCTGCTCGAGGACGACCGAGGTCATCGCGGCCACCGCGTCGTCGGGCCACGAGCCGGAGTAGGCGGTGTCGGCGGGGTAGGGGTTGGACCAGCCGAAGATCTGCCGCCGCGCCTCCGGCTCGAGCGCCGCCACCAGGTCCGGCAAGCCGGGGACCAGGTCGCACTTGCTGACCACCACCGACACCGGGAGCTGGAAGCCGAAGGCGCGCTGCGCCTGCTCGAGGCGGCGGCGCACGCGGTCGGCGCGGCGGCCGAGCAGGCGCAGGGCGGTGGCGTCGCCGGCCTCGGCGGCGAGCAGCTCGGAGGCCGGCAAGACCAGCAGCACGCCGTCGGCGGGGCGCCGCGGCCGCGCCGCCTGCTGCGCCGCCAAGAGCGCCATCCAGGCGCCGCCGTCCGCGGCCACGCCGGCGGCGGGCAGCACCAGGTCGCCGGCCGCCTCCACGGTCACCGCGCGGTCGAAGATCCAGATGCGGCACGCCGGCGGCGCCGTCCCGGGGGCGCCGGCCTCCGGCTCGCCGTAGGGCAAGCGCAGCTCGGAGTGGCCCAGCAGCGTGCTCTTGCCGGCGCCGGCGGCGCCCAGGCAGAGGAACCACGGCAGGCGGCCGGCGCGGCCGGCGCCCGGGCTCTCGGTGAGGCGGGCGACGCGGGCGAAGGTGCGCTTGAGGTCGGCGCTGCGCGGCGCGCCGCGCAGGTCGACGACGCGCATCGGCTCCTCGACGTCCGACTCCGCCGCCGGGTCGTAGTCGAGGTCGGCCGCCGCGGTGGAGGCGAGCGGCGTGTAGGAGGCGGCGTCGCGGGCGCGGTGCAGCCGGTGCGCCAGGTAGAGCGCCAGCGGCGCGGCGAGCAGCGCCAGCACCCCGAGCATGAAGCCCGGGTTCCACAGCAGGCTCTGCAGCAGGTCGCCCATCACAGCGTCTCGACGAAGGCGCAGACCAGGCGGGTGAGCCGGTGGGTGGCCAGCCACCACACCAGCCAGGTGCCGGCGAGCAGCGCCGCGGCGGCCACCGGCACGGCGGCCACCCAGGCGGCGGCGAGCGGCAGGTCGCGCGCTGGACCGTGGCGCCGCGGCGGCGGGTAGGCGTCGGGGAACAGGAGGGCGTCGCCGGCCGCGGCGGCGGGCCGGCCGGCCTCCGCCGCCTGCGCCAGCGCCGGGCCGCTGCCGTCGAGGAAGGCGCGCTGGGCCTCGTCCTCGACGCGGCGGGCGGCGCCGGCGGTGAGCGCCAGCAGGTAGAGCTCGGCGAGCTCCGGCTGCGGCGCGGCGGCGTCGAGCAGCGCGGCGACCTGTGGCGCCAGGCCGGCGGCGCCCGACGGCGGCAGCGGCCGGTCGCCGGCGAGCAGCGGCGCGGCGCCGCTGCCCCAGCTCGGCAGGCCGTCGAAGGCGGCGTCGGCGCACAGCGCCATCAGGCCGAGCGCCACCGCCGGCTCGACGGCCGCCGGGTCTAGGCCGGCGCCCTGCATGGCGGCCGCCTCCGAGGCCAGCAGCGAGGCCGCCGCGGCGCGCACCGACGCCGCGTCGCCGGCCAGCGTCGCCTCCGCCACGCCGTCGACGCCGGCGCGCCTGTCCACCTGCCGGCGCAGGCGGTCGAGCTCGTGCAGGAAGGCGCGGAGGCGCCGGTTCAGGTACGGGAGGCTGGTGCTCGGCTGCGCGGCGGGCGGCATGGCGTGGCGGACGCGGGGCGGCGGCTCAGTGCAGCACTTCGACCTGGAAGTCCTGGGGCCCGAGGAGCAGGCGGAAGCTGCGGTCGGGCCGCAGCTGGGCGCGGTGGTCGCCCGGCGAGTCGTAGGAGGCGAAGACGACCGAAGACAGCGCGCCGACGCGATACTCGAAGGGCTGCCGCCCCACCCACTGGCCGGGCACCCACTGCCAGCTGAACACCTGGAGCTTGCCGGCGGGGGTCACCTGCAGGTACTGGCTGCGCTTGGCGAACCACTGCGCGGCGGTGAGGCCCAGCAGCTCCTTCTCGGTGCCGCCGTCGTAGACCACGACGAGGTCCACCGCCACCGGCTGATCGCCGTTGACCCCTGCCGCCAATCGGGCTTCGACCACCCCTCGACCTCCGAACAACAGACCCGGGCGGGTCACCAGATTGCAGGCCGCCAGCGTCGCCGCCAGCGCGAGCAGAACCACCCAACGATGCATGTTGGACGGATCTTATCTTATGCACCT
>CAZLBJ010000082.1:0-3859 GCA_964557755.1 uncultured Thermoanaerobaculia bacterium | reverse complement strand
GGCGAGGACGCGGCAGCCGGCGGCGCCGCGGCCGGTCGAGGCGGCGAGCACCTCCTCGGCGACGGCGGCGGCGGTGTCGCGCGGCGAACCCTCCGGCTGCACCGCCGCGGCGTCCAGGGCGGTGACCGCCACCCCGGGGAGGCGCCGGGCGAGGTCGGCCACCGACTGCAGCAGCGCCCCGCGCTCCGGCACGGGCGCCTCGTCCGGCATGAGCTGGAACCCGCCCGCAACCGCCACCAGGAGCGCCGGCGAGTCGCCATCGGTGCCGGCTGCCGCGAGCGCCCGCGCCAGGGCCGGCACCTCGGCCAGCGCCAGGCGGTCGGCCGACGCGGCTGAAGGCAGGCCCGCTCCGGCCGGCCCGGTCGCGGCGGACAGCTCGGCGAAGGGGGGAGCGGAGACGGTGGCCTCAGGCGCGGGCGTCAGTTCGGCTCCATCAGGCTCGGCGGTAGCGAACGGCTCGGCAAGGGGAGGAACGGAGGTGGCGGCCGGCGCGTCCACTCGGGTGCGGGCCGCGGGAGCGGCGGCAGCGCCGGCGGCCGCGGTGCCCGCTGCGGACTGCGCACTGAGGCCGCCGAGGTAGACCACGCCGGCGAGCGGCGCCTCGCCGGCGGCGGCGAGCAGGTCGCGCCAGCCGTCCGGGCGGCCGGCGGGGGCGGGGCGGCGATGGCCGGCGATCTCGATCTCGGCGCCGTCGAGGACCGCCTCGACGACCGGTCGTCCCGCCGCCGCCAGCGCCGCCGCCACCGCCGACACCGCGCCGGCGTCGGCCCCGGCGACCAACCACGTGGGCGCGCCGTCGCCTACGTCCGCGGGTGCGCCGTCGGCATCTCGATCGGGCCGCGCCTCTGTCGCCTCGCCCGGCGTCTTTCCTCTTGCTGAATCCGTTCGCTCCACTCCCCGAGACTCCGTCGCCGTCCCCGCCTCCGCCGCCAGCGGCGCCCGTTCCCACGTCGTCACCTCCAGCGGGTCGGCGGCGTCGCCGCCGATGGAGAGGACGTCGCCCTGCGCCTCGATCCAGTAGCGGCGGCGCTCGAAGGGGTAGGTCGGCAGCAGCACCTTGCGCCGCGTCTCGCCGGCGAAGTAGCCGCGCCAGTCGACGCGCACGCCGGCGCACCACAGGCGGCCCAGGCCGTCGAGCAGCACCTCGCCGTCGTCGCGGGCGTCGCGCGGGTGCCGCAGCGTCGTCGCCGCGGGGCGGCCGGCGGCGCCGGGGTGGCGGAGCGCCAGGGTGGTGAGCCCGCGGCCGGGGCCGACCTCCAGCAGCACGGCGTCGGGCTCGGCGAGGATCGCCCCCACGCCGGCGGCGAAGCGCACCGGCCGGCGCAGGTGGTCCACCCAGTAGCCCGGGTCGGTGGCCTCCTCGGCGGTGATCCAAGCGCCGGTCAGGTCGGAGACGAACGGCCGCGTGGGCGGGTCGAGGTCCACCGCCTCGACGGCGCGGCGGAAGTCGTCGAGCACCGGGTCCATCATCGGCGAGTGGAAGGCGTGCGAGGTGCGCAGGCGGCGCGTCTCGACGCCCTCGGCCGCCAGCGCCGCCGCCAGCGCGTCGACGGCCGCCGCCGGGCCGGAGACCACCGTCAGCTCCGGCGCGTTGACCGCCGCCACCGCCACCCCCGCCGGCAGCCGCGGCGCCACCGCCTCCTCGCCGAGCGCCACCGACAGCATCGCCCCCGGCGGCAGCGCCTGCATCAGCCGGCCGCGGGCGGCGACCAGAGCGCAGGCGTCCTCCACGCGGAAGACGCCCGCCGCCACCGCCGCCGCGTAGGCGCCGATCGAGTGCCCCAGCATGCCGGCGCCGGGGACGACGCCCCAGGAGGCGAGCAGCTCGACCAGGGCGTGCTCGACGGCGAACAGCGCCGGCTGCGTGCAGCGCGTCTCGCCGAGCGCCTCGCCCGCCGCCGCCTCCTCGCCGGCGGCCGGGAGCAGCAGCCGGCGCAGGTCGAGCCCGAGGTGCGGCGCGAGGAGGTCGGCGCAGCGGTCGACGGCGGCGCGGAAGACCGGCTCGCCGCGGTAGAGGCCGGCGGCCATGCCGGCGTGCTGGGCGCCCTGGCCGGGGAACAGGAAGGCCACCGGCCGCGCGCCGTCGTGGACGCCCGACAGCACCCGCTCCGGGTCGCCGCCGGCGAACGCCCGCCGCGCCGCCGCCAGGTCCGGCGCCACTCCCGCCCGCCGGTGCGCCAGCGCCCGGCGCCCGGCCGCCAGCGTGAAGGCGACGTCGCCGGCCGGCGCGCCCGCCGCCGCTCCGGCCTCCGCCTCGCCCTCCAGCTCCTCCAGCCGCGCCGCCAGCCGCCCGGACGCCGCCTCGAGCGCCGTCGCGGTGCGCGCCGACAGCACGAAGAGCTGCCACGGCCGCGATGGGCCGGAGGACGCCCGCTCCGGCGCCTGCTCGAGCACCAGGTGGGCGTTGGTGCCGCCGATGCCGAACGACGAAACGCCGGCGCGCCGCGGCGCTGCGCCGTCCACACCGTCGCGCGCCGGCCACGCCTCGAGGCGGTCGGCGACGCGGAAGGCGCCGAAGTCGATCCGCGGGTTGGCGGCGCGGAAGTGGAGCGACGGCGGGACCTCGCCGCGCTCGACCGCCAGCACCGCCTTGATCAGCCCTGCGGCACCGGCGGCGGCGTCCAGGTGGCCGACGTTGGTCTTCACCGAGCCCAGGGCGCAGGCGCCGTCGGCGGCGCCGGCGGCGCGGAAGACCTGGTTCAGGGCGGCGAGCTCGATGGGGTCGCCGAGCGGCGTGCCGGTGCCGTGCGCCTCGACGTAGCCCACGCTCGCCGGCGCGACGCCGGCCGCCGCGTAGGCGTCGGCCAGCACCTCCGCCTGCCCCTGCACGCTGGGCGCGGTGTAGCCGATCTTCAGCGCGCCGTCGTTGTTGACCGCCGCGCCCTTGACCACCGCCAGCACCGGGTCGCCGTCGGCCAGCGCGTCGGCCAGGCGCTTGAGCGCCACCAGCGCCACGCCGCTGCCGGCCACCGTGCCGCGCGCCTCGGCGTCGAAGGCGCGGCAGTGCCCGTCCGGCGAGGTGATGTGGCCCGGCTGGTAGAGGTAGCCGCTGCGCTGGCGCGAGGCCACCGACGAGCCGCCGGCCAGCGCCAGGTCGCACTGCCCGTCGAGCAGCGCCTGGCAGGCGAGGGCGGCGGCCACCAGCGAGGTCGAGCACGCCGTCTGCACGCTCACCGCCGGGCCGCGCAGGTCGAGGTGGTAGGCGGTGCGCGACGCCAGGTAGTCCTTGTCGTTGCCGAGCAGCGTCTGGTACATGCCGACCGAGCGCATCACCTCGCGGTTGCCGGCGAGGTTGAACAGCGCGTAGCTGCTCATCGTGGCGCCGGCGTACACGCCGACGCGGCCGGGGAAGGTCTCCGGGTCGCAGCCGGCGCGCTCGAGCGCCTCCCAGGCGGTCTCCAGGAACAGGCGCTGCTGCGGGTCGAGCACCTCCGCCTCGCGCGGGCTGAAGCCGAAGAAGGCGGCGTCGAAGAGGTCGATGCCGTCGAGGGCGCCGCGCGCCGCCACCCACTCGGGGCGGTCGACCAGCTCGAGCGGCGCGCCGTCGGCCAGCATCTCGTCGCGGCGGAAGGTGCGGATGCCCTCGACGCCGTGGCGCAGGTTGTGCCAGAAGGTCTCGACGTCCGGCGCCGCCGGGAAGCGGCCGGCGACCGCCACCACGGCGACGTCGCGCTCGGCGGTGCGCGGCCGCGGGCGGCGCACCGCGGCGGCGGCCGGCGCCGGCTGCGCGCCGCCCGCCAGGCGCCGCGCCAGGGCCTCCAGCGTCGGGTGCTGGCACAGCTCGAGCACCGCCAGCTCGCGGCCGAGCAGGCGCGCCACCCGCGCCTGCACCTCGACCACCAGCAGCGAGTGGCCGCCG
>CAZLBJ010000081.1:0-3211 GCA_964557755.1 uncultured Thermoanaerobaculia bacterium | reverse complement strand
CATGGTCGAGGTGGCGCCGAGCAGTGAGGAGATCGCGCGGACCTGCCGGTCCGTCCTCCGCGAGGACGGCCGGGTGGTCGGGGCCTACCTGTTCGGCTCACGGGTGGCCGGCGACGCGAACGCCGGATCCGACGTCGACGTCGGCGTGCTGTTCGGCGAGCCGGTGGACCTCGGCGAGAAGATCCGGCTGGAGGCGCTGCTCGAGTCGGCCCTGGGTATCTCCGTCGACCTCGTCGACGTCGGCCACTGCGACGCCTTCGTCGCCCTCGACGTCATCCGCGGCGAACGGATCTACGAGGCGGACGGAGCGGCGTGCGACGAGTTCGACCTCTACGTGCTGCGCCGCGCCGGCGACCTGGCGCCGTTCGAGCGCGAGCGGCGGCGGTTGCTCTTCGAGTGGGCGCGCGAGCGCACGGGGACGACCCCGTGAGCCCGGGCAACCTCCGCGGTTCGGTGGTGACGAAGAAGGCCGAGACCGTCCGCCGGATGCTCGCCGGCATGGGCGCGCTGCCGGCGTCTTCCGCCGCGGCGTTCACGGCCGATCCGCTCGTCGTCGCCGCGGCCGAGTCGTACCTGCGCCGCGGCCTCGAAGCGCTCCTCGATCTCGGCCGCCACCTGCTCGCCAAGGGCTTCGGCATCGCCGCGGTCGAGTACAAGGAGATCCCGGTGAAGCTGCGGGAGGCCGAGGTGCTCGACGCCGGGCTCGCCGGCACCTTCGTCGACATGGCCGGCTACCGCAACCGGCTCACCCACCTCTACGACGAGGTGACGCCGGAGGAGCTGCACGGGATCCTCAGCCAGCGGCTCGGCGACGTCGAGGCGGTCCTCGCCGCCCTCCTCGTCTGGATCGACCGCCACCCCGAGCGGCTCGACGACTCCCTCTGAGCTTCTCCTCCAGCCGAGGGGTTCAGCCCGCCTGCCGCACCACCACCCGTCCGTCGACCGGCACGTCCTCCACCACCTGCTCGTCGCCGTTCGGCCAGACGACCTTCAGCGACTCGACTTCCGTCGCCTCCCCCAAACCGAACGTGACGGCGCGTTGGCTCTGCGACAGGTAGCTCTTGAACGGCATGACGTGGCGGACCTGGGTGCGGCCGCCCGCCGTCAGCTCGACGCGGGCGCCGATGGCGTCGCGGGACACGCCCTGCGCCGGGTCGCCGGCGAGGTCGACGCGCAGCCAGTGGTGGCCGAGCTGCTGCTGGTTCTCGAGCAGCAGCAGGCGGTCGCCGACCTGGAAGAGGACGACGTCGAGGTCGCCGTCGAGGTCGACGTCGGCGTACGCCGAGCCGCGGCCGACGATCGGCTGGCCGAGGGCGCCGGTGGCCTCCGCCGGCACCTGCACGTAGGTCGAGCGCGCTGACGGGCCGGCGTTCCAGAAGAGCTGCGCCGGCTGGCGGTAGTTCTGGCTCGGGTCGACGGTGTTGATCTCCTCCTCGAGGTGGCCGTTGGTCTGCAGCACGTCGAGGCGGCCGTCGAGGTCGTAGTCGAAGAGGAAGACGCCGAAGGAGAGCGCGGCGCGGCTGGCGGCGCCGATGCCCTCGCCGATCGCCTCGTCGGCGAACAAGGTCGGGTCGCCCTGCGAGACGTAGAGCGAGGTCATCTCGTTGGCGAAGTTGCCGATGACGAAGCCGAGCTCGCCGTCGTCGCGGTAGTGCGCCACGTCGACGCCCATCGCGCCCGTCGCCTGCCCCATGCGGTCGTAGGCCAGGCCCCACGCGGCGCCGACCTCCTCGAAGGTGCCGTCGCCCAGGTTGTGGAAGAAGAAGTTGCCCACCGTGTCGTTGGCCACCAGCAGGTCCATGGCGCCGTCGCGGTCGACGTCGACCGGCGCCAGTCCCAGCGCCTTGCCGGCGGGCTCGCCGGTGGCGGGGTTGGTCACCTGGATGCCGGCCTCGGCGGAGACGTCGGTGAAGGTGCCGTCGCCGTCGGTGCGGTAGAGGTAGGAGTGGGTGCCGCGGTAGTTGGTCGGCGGACCGTAGGCGCGGCCGACGCCGGTCAGCCGGTAGTCGACCTCGAAGTCGATCTCCCGCGACCAGCGCACGTAGTTGGCGACGAAGAGGTCGAGGTCGCCGTCGCCGTCGTAGTCGAAGAAGGCGGCCGCCGTCGACCACTCCGCCGGGTCGCCGCCGACGCCCGCCTGGTCGGTGACCTCGACGTAGCGGCCGTCGCGGTTCTCGAACAGGCGGTTCTTCCCCACCGCGGTGAAGAAGATGTCCGGGTCGCCGTCGTCGTCGTAGTCGGCCACCGCCGCGCCCTGGCCGTAGAACGCGACGTCGAGGCCGGCGGCGGCGGTGCGGTCGGTGAAGCGGCCGCGGCCGTCGTTGACGAACAGCTTCTGCGTCGGGCGCTCGCCGCTGCCGGGCCGGTGCGGCCAGGGGGCGCCGTTGACCACCAGCAGGTCGGGATCGCCGTCGCCCTCGTAGTCGAAGAAGGCGCCGCCGCCGCCCATCGTCTCCGGCAGCAGCTTGTCGCCGTAGGCGCCGTTGTGGTGCACGAAGCCGAGGCCGCGCTCGGCGGCCACCTCGGCGAAGGCGACGCGCGGCGCCTCGCTCGCCGTCTCCACCGCCTCGGGCGCCGCCGTCTCGATCGCCTGCTCGGCGGCCTGCGGCGCCGGCCGGTTGAGCCACCACCACATCGCGAGGCCGATCACCGCCAGCACCGCGATGACCACCAGCGACGACTTGAACGCCTTGCCGATGATGGCGTCGTCGGCGTGCGCCAGCTCGTCGGCGTAGAGGCTCTCCTGCACCCGCGCCTCGACACCGGCCTCGGTCGTCCCCTCGGCGGCCGCCACCTCGGCGCGCTTCTTGGCGTACTCGGCCTCCAGCAGCTCGAGGGTGGCGGCGTCGACGCGCTCCGCCTGGTTGTCGATGCGCTCGCGGAAGGTGGTGAGGCGGTCGAAGGTGAAGGCGCCGCCGCCGGCGCCGCCGGCGCGCAGCGGCGTGGGCTGCTCGGGAGTCGGCTGGCCGGGAGTCGGCTGTGGAACGGGCTCGCTCATGACGCGGGGGCTCCCTGGGCGATCGGCTCGTCGTCGGCCGGCCCGGCGGCGGTGCGCGGGTCTACGGTGAGAGCGTTGGGCGAGTCGGGCGGCGCCGGCACCGGCGACGGCACCGGCGACAGCTCGTAGGCCCCCTCGCGCTGCAGGTCGTAGAGGACGATGGCCTCCGCCGCGTGGTCGGCCGCCGGGTCGGCGGCGCGGGCGACGGAGACG
>CAZLBJ010000080.1:0-10693 GCA_964557755.1 uncultured Thermoanaerobaculia bacterium | reverse complement strand
TCGCCGCCGTCCTCCTGCCGCACGCCGCCGCCCGCCCGCTGGCCAAGCTGCGCCACGGCCTCGGCAGGCTGGCGGCGGCCGAGGGGCTGCCGCCGCGCGTCGCGGAGTGGGTGCGCCTCGCCGCCGACCAGCTCGACCCGGAGACCCCGCCGCCCTCCATCCCGGGCGCCGAGCAGCACGGTGTCGAGACCCCGCCGGCCGGGCCGCCGGACGCCGACGCCCTCTCCCTGCTGCGCCGAGGGCTCCTGCGTGAGCTGTCGCTCGCCGAGTGGGGAGCCGACTGAACGGCGCCGGCGGAGCTCAGCCGAGGCGCGACAGGGTCCAGGTGGCGTGGGCGACGGCCACCACGTCGCCGGCCGCGTCGGTCAGCGTGACCTCGGCGGTGTGCGGCACCGCCTCGCCGGCGGGCACCTCGGCGGGTGGCGCGGTGCGGCACTCGGCGGTGATCTTGCCGCGCGCCTTCTTGTGGTACTCGATGGCGAGGCCGGTAACGATGCCGCGCACGTCGTCGGGCAGCGCGTAGAGAGTGGCGAGGCCGGACGCCTCCTCGGCGAGGTTGAGCAGCGCCACCGCGTGCACCGAGCGGAACGGGTTGCGCAGCGCGCGGCGCTCGCGCAGGCTGTTGCGGCAGTAGCCGGCGGACAGCTCCTCGACGCGTGCACGGATCGACCCCGTGTACGGCGCCATCCAGTCGACCATGCGCGAGAACAGCCACTTGCCGCCCGGCAGCGGCGCCAGCCGGGTCCACGCGCGGCGCAGCTTCGCCCCCGGGCCGGCGGCGGCGGCGGCGGTTCCCGCGCGCGGCGGCACGGCGGCGGGCGCCTCCGCCGGCGCCGGGCTAGGCGGCATCGGTGCGCCGGTCGCGGACCGCGGTCACCCGGCCGCTCTCGTCGTCGACGAAGAAAGTCTTGCGCTCGGCCTCGGCGTCGCGCCCGGTGGCGATGACGAGGGCGCCGCGGCGGGACGGCCGGCGGCGGAAGCTGAAGGTGACCGCCCAGCGCTGCGCCTCGGCCTCCAGCTCGACCTCCTCGAGGCGCAGGTCGTCCAGCCCGTCGCCGAAGAGGTCCTCGACCTGTGCGGTGGCGGTGTCGACCGCCTGCTTTGCGTCCATGGCCGCTCCTTTCCGCCGCCGATTGTAGCGCGCTGGTGCCCGGCTACCGCGGCACTTCGCCCAGCAGCTCGCCCTCGGGGCCGAGGTCGGGGTAGGGGACGCCCTCGCGGCGGCACCTCTCGGCCAGCTCGGGGTAGGCCCACTCGAAGAGGGTGCGGCGCCAGGTCTCGTCGTCGAGGCGGCGGCGGTCGTAGAGGCCGACCTCGGCGCGCTGGCGCTGCGCCTCGAAGAGCAGCAGCGCCGCCGCCACCGAGACGTTGAGCGACGCCACCATGCCGAGCATCGGGACGACCACCAGGCGGTCGGCGCGCGCCGCCGCCTCGGCGCTGACGCCGTCTAGCTCCTCGCCCATCAGGATCGCCGTCGGCCGCGTGTAGTCGACGCTGCGGAAGTCGACGGCGCGCTCGTCGAGGTGGGCGGCGAGCACCTGGAAGCCGCGCTCGTGCAGGTGGTCGAAGGCCTCGAGCACCGAAGCGTGGGTGCGTACCCGCATCCAGCGCCGGGTGCCCTGGGCGACGGCGTCGGCGACGGCCAGCGTGCCGTCGGGGGTGATGGCGTGCGCCTCGAGGACGCCCACCGCGTCGCAGGTGCGCACCACGGCCGAGAAGTTGTGCGGCTTGTGGACGTTCTCCATCACCAGCGTGAGGTCCGGCTGGCGGCGGGCGAGCACCGAGGCGATGCGGCGGAAGCGGTCGGGGGTCATGGCCGCCGTCCAACATACGGCATCGGCCGCCGGCCTTCAACGCCGCCCGGTACGGCGTTCGCGAGGCGAGCGGGTAGAATCCAGACATGCGAGAGATCGGATACGACAAGCCCCTGTTCGTGCAGCCGTTCGACCACCGCGGCAGCTTCAAGAAGAAGTTCTTCGGCATCAAAGGCCAATGGGAGGTGAGCCCGGGCACCGACCAGTTCACGCCGATCGTCGAGACCAAGACGCTGGTCTACCGTGGCCTGCTGCGCGCCATCGAGATGGGGGTGCCGAAGGAGCACGTCGGCGTGCTGGTCGACTCCGAGTACGGCGCGCACGTGCAGGCGCACGCCAAGCTCCAGGACATCCCGGTCGCCTGCTGCATCGAGAAGAGCGGCCAGGAGGTCTTCGATTTCGAGTACGGGCCGCGCTGGCAGGACCACGTCCGACTCGTCGGCCCCGACATCGTCAAGGTGCTGGTGCGCCACCACACCGCCGACGACGCGGGCAACAACCGCGAGCAGATGGTGCGCCTCCAGCAGGTGTCGGACTTCCTGCACGCCACCGCCGACCACCGCTTCATGTTCGAGCTGCTGGTGCCGGCGGTGACCGCGGAGGAGAAGGCCGCCGGCGCGCGCTACGACACCGAGCTGCGCTACCGGCGGATGATCGACTCGATCCAGGAGCTCCAGGGCTTCGGCATCGAGCCGGACATCTGGAAGATCGAGGGGTTGGAGAGCCCGGACCAGGCGCGCGAGGTGGCGGAGGTGTGCCGCGCCGGCGACAGCGCCGACGGGCGGAGCCGCGCCAAGGTCGGCTGCATCCTGCTCGGCCGCGGCTCCGACGCGGCCCAGGTCCACGCTTGGCTGCGCACCGCCGCCGCCGTGCCCGGCTGGATCGGCTTCGCCGTCGGCCGCACCAACTTCGCAGAGCCGGTCAAGGCCTTCCTCGCCGACCGCTCGAAGGAGGCCGAGGCGGTGGAGACCATCGCCGCCAACTACAAGCAGTGCGTCGACGTGTGGACCGGCGCCGCGGGGTGAGCCGGCGTCCGCTTTCGGGACGGCAGCGGGCCGGCCGCGGACGGGCGCGGTACGGACGGGCGCGGGTGCGGCAGCCGTAAACCTCTGCGGGACAGGCGCTTTCCGGTAGCCGCGCCGGTGGCACGCGGGTTGCGCTTCCGCCCGGCGTCCACCCACCGGCCCGGAGAGACCCCACGTGACCGACCTCCTGCTCGACCTGCGCTACGCCGTCCGCTCGTTGCTGCGCCGCCCCGGCTTCGCCGCCGTGGCGGTGGCCACCCTGGCACTGGGCATCGGCGCCAACACCGCCATCTTCTCGGTGATCCACGGGCTGCTGCTCGAACCGCCGCCCTACGCCGAGCCGGAGCGGCTGGTGATCGGCCGGGAGACGAACCGCGGGCAGGAGACCGAGGTCTCGGTGGCCAACTTCGTCGACCTCGACCGCGCGGCGGGTTCCTACGACGCCCTCGCCGCCTACCGCTGGACGTCCTTCAACCTGGCGGGCGGCGACGAGCGGCCGGAACGGGTCGAGGCCGGCATGGCCACGGCCGACCTCTTCGCCGTGCTCGGCGTCGCGCCCAGGCTCGGCCGCGGCCTGGCGCCCGGGCCCGACCTCGGCGACGCGGGCACGCCGCCGCGCGAGGTGGTGCTCGGGCCGGGGCTGTGGCAGCGCCGCTTCGCCTCCGACCCGGACGTCGTCGGCACCACCCTGCGGCTCGACGGCGAGACCTTCACCGTCGTCGGCGTGCTGGCCGAAGCGCTGCACCTGCCGTTCGTGGCCGAGGCCGAGCTGTGGGTGCCGATGGCCCTCTTCGCCCGTGACGAGGGGCGCGGCAACCACTCCAACATGGCGATGGCGGGCCGCCTCGCCCCCGGCGTCCCGATGGCGGCGGCGCAGCAGGAGCTGACCGAGGTCTACGCGCGCCTCGCCGAGGAGTACCCCGGCACCAACATCGACGTCTCGGCGCAGCTCGCGCCGCTCGCCGAACGGCTGGTGGAGGACCTGCGGCCGGCCGCCCTGGTGCTGTGGGGCGCGGTGGGCTTCGTGCTGCTCATCGCCTGCGCCAACCTCGCCAACCTGATGCTGACCCGCGCCGCCGGCCGCCAGCGCGAGCTGTCGGTGCGCCGGGCGCTGGGCGCCGGCCGCCTGCGTCTCGTGCGCCAGCTCCTCACCGAGAGCACCGTCCTGGGGATCGCGGGCGGCGCCGCCGGGCTGCTGCTCGCCGCCTGGGGGGTCGAGCTGCTGCGCGGCGCCGTGGGCCCGGGGCCGCGCGCCGACCGGCTGGTGATCGACCCGACGGTGCTGCTCTTCACCCTCGGCCTCGCCCTCGCCACCGGCCTCGTGGTCGGCCTGGTGCCGGCGTGGACCGCCAGCCGGCGCGCCGCCGCCGCCGGCCTCGCCGAAGGCGGCCGCGGCGGCGGTCCCGACCGCGCCGGCCGCCGCCTGCGCCAGCTCCTGGTCGCCGCCGAGGTGGCGATGGCCCTGGTGCTGTTGATCGGCGCCGGCCTGATGATCGACAGCTTCCGCAAGCTCCGGCAGGTCGACCCCGGCTTCGAGACCGAGCACCTGCTGGTGGCCGACGTGCTGCTGCCCGGCGCCGCCTACGACAGCGACGAGAAGCGACTCGCCTTCTTCGAACGGCTGCGTGAGCGCCTCGCCGCCCGCCCCGGGGTGACCGGCGTCGCGGTAGCCAGCCCGCTGCCGCTTATGCACAGCTCGAGCGCCAGCTCGTTCGCGGTCGAGGGGCGGAGCTACGAATACGGCGAGAACCCGTCGATCCGCTGGTCGAAGGTCACGGCCGGCTACTTCGAGCTGATGGGCGTGCCGCTGCGCGCCGGCCGCACCTTCGAGGAGCGCGACGGCCCCGGCGCGCCGGGGGTGATCGTCGTCGACACCCTGACCGCCGAGCGGCAGTGGCCGGGCGAGGACGCGGTGGGCCAGCGCATCCGCCTGTCCTGGCAGGAGGAGGATGAGTGGATGACGGTGGTCGGCGTCGTCGCCCCGGTGCATCACCTCGACCTCGACGAGCCGCCGCAGCCGCACGTCTACTTCCCGCTGGCGCAGCTTCCTGCCGGCGGCGGCCACGTGGGGGTGGCGACGCGCGGCGAGCCGTTGGAGCTGGCCGACGCGGTGCGCGAGGAGGTCGCCGCCCTCGACCCGAACCTGCCGGTGGGCGACGTCGCGTCGATGGAGGAGCAGCGCCACGGCGGCCTCGAGGAGTACTGGTACCCGATGCTGCTGCTCGGCCTGTTCGCCGCCCTGGCGCTGGCCCTGGCGGCGCTCGGCATCTACGGCGTGATGTCCTACGCGGTGGCGCAGCGCACGCGCGAGATCGGCGTCCGCATGGCGCTCGGCGCGGCGCGCGAGCAGGTGGTGCGCATGGTGCTCGGCGAGGGCGCCCGCGTCGTCGCCGCCGGCGCCGCCGCCGGCCTGGTCGCCGGCCTCGCCCTCGCCCGTGTGATGGCCGGCCTGCTCTACGAGGTCGCCCCCGGCGACCCGGTGAGCCTGACGGTGGTGACCCTGGTCCTCGCCACCGTGGCCTTCACCGCCTGCCTGCTCCCGGCCCGCCGCGCGGCGAGCGTCGACCCGATGGAGGCGCTGCGCTGGGAGTGAGTGGTGGCTGCTAGACTCCGTGACAGGAGACGCCCATGCCCGCGAGGACTTTGCACCGCATCGAGGTCAATCCGAGGGTGATGCTCGGCAAGCCGGTGATCCGCGGCACCCGGATCCCGGTCGAGCTCCTTCTCCGCAAGCTCGGCGAAGGAGCGACGGTCGAAGCTTTGCTCGATGCCTACCCCCACCTCTCCCGCGAGGACGTCCAGGCCGCTCTGACCTACGCCGCGGAGAGCCTGTCCCACGAGGAGATCTTCGAGCTCGAGGTACCGATCGCGGTCGACGAAGGCTGAGGCGTCGTGCGGTTTCTCGCCGACGAGAGCTGCGACTTCGCGGTGTCCGCGCGCTGCGCTCCGCCGGGCACGACGTCCTCGCCGTCGCCGACGAGGCTCGCGGGGCCGGCGACGAGGAGGTCGTCGGGCTGACGGTTCGCGAGGCGCGGATCCTGCTGACGGAGGACCGGGACTTCGGCCGCCTCGTATTCGCCCGCGAGCTGGAGCCGATCGGTGTGATCTACCTGCGGTTCCCCTCGCAGGCCCGCTCCGACATCGGCAGCTCGGTGGTGCAGCTAGTCCAGCGTTTCGGGGAGCGGCTCGAGGGGAGGTTCGTGGTGCTCCAGCCCGGGCGCGTCCGCATCGGCGGGTGACGCCGCGCTCAGCTCACGCGCCGGCGAGAGCCCTCCTTCGTCGACCTCGCCGGCAAGGCTGCCGAGGAAGTCGGCGTCGCGGACGCCGGCGCTCGCTTTCTCCGCCGGCTGCCGGACCAGGGCGTCGATCTGGTCGGCGCGGCTCTCGGCGTCGGCTTCGCCGATGTCGATGACCTTGCGCAGGTAGTCGGGCTGGAACATCAGCAGCGACAGGAAGTCGGGGCTGGAGGTCTCCTTGGTGCCGAGGCCGCGGGTGAGGTACTTGAAGAAGCGGGGGAGCTTCGGCTCGTACTCGGCAGCCAGGGCGCCGAGGTCGACCGAGGGGCGCAGGCCGAGGATGCCCACCGGCTCGAGGCCGCCGCGCTCCTCCGGCGGCAGCTTGGCGACCAGCTGGTTGAGGCGCTCGAGGCGCAGCACGTCCTGGTCGAGCACGTCGAGGAAGACGGCGTTCATCAGCTGGCCGAGGATCTGCACCGGCGGCGGGTAGCCGAAGGTGCGCGGGCGGTCCTCCTCCTGCGGCGTGCGCTGGTAGCGGGTCGACACCGCCAGGATGCGCCGCGCCCCCAGGTGCAGCGCCGGCGACAGCGGCGCCGCCATTCGCACGCCGCCGTCGCCGTGCCAGTCGCGCCCCAGGCGCACCGCCGGGAAGACCAGCGGCAGCGCCGAGCTGGCCATCACGTGCTCGACCGTCAGCCGCGCATTCACGCTCTTGCGGTTGGTGCGCTCCCAGTTGGAGATGTCGCGCCCCTGCACCCAGGTGACGGTCTGGCCGGTGGCGTAGTTGAGGGTCGTCGTCGCCACCGCCTTGAGCGGACCGGCGCGCAGCTTGCGCTCGAGGCCCGGGATCTCGCCGTTGTGCCGGGCGTGCAGGGCGCGCCTGAGCAGGCTGCGCAGCGGCTCGGTGTCCACCAACCCCTCGCTGCCGCGGCCGATGCGCCGGCCGCCGGTGACCAGCCGCGTGCCCCAGGAGGCGACGTGGCGCAGCAGCGACCGCCCCTCGGTGGAGAAGACGTCCTGGGCACGCAGGCCGATCCACAGCTCGACGAGCTCGTCGACGGCGTCGGCGAAGCTGCCGGGATGGGCGGCGAGCATCGAGACGTTGATGGCGCCCGCCGAGACGCCGGTGAGGACCTGCACCGGCAGGTCGGGGTGGCGCTTCGCCAGGTGGCGCAGCAGCCCCACCTGGTAAGCGGCGCGGGCGCCGCCGCCGGAGAGCACCAGGGCGAGGTCGCCGCCGGCTTCCGCCGCGCCGGCCGGTTCGGGGTCGTGGACCAGCGTCGTCTGCGCAACCATGAGCCCGGATACGATACCTTGACGGCGCCCCGTCCTCGATCCGCCTGGGGCGTCACCTATGCGGCACGGCCTTCGCTTGGAGGAATCGCCATGAAGATCCTGGTCACCGTCCTCGTCGTCCTCGTGCTCCTCGTCCTCGGCGTGCTGGCCGTCGCCTACGGCGGCTTCGCAACCGTCGCCGCCACCGAGCCCGGCGCTGGGCCGGTCGAGTGGTTCCTGCACACCGCCCGCGAGAGCGCCATCCACTCCGCCATCGAGGACATCGAGGTGCCGCCCCTCGACGACCCCGCCAAGCTGCGCAGCGGCCTCGTCCACTACCACTCGATGTGCGTCACCTGCCACGGCGCCCCCGGCCTCGACCCGGCGGAGCTGGCGCAGGGCCTCAACCCGATGCCGCCCGACCTCTACAGCGCCCCCGAGCGCGACGTCACCGAGGAGGAGGGCGAGGGCCACGAGGGCGGCGAGGAGGCGGCCGAGGTGTACTGGGTGGTCAAGAACGGCATCCGCATGACCGGCATGCCGGCCTTCGGCCCCACCCACAGCGATGAGGACATCTGGGCCATCACCGCCTTCGTGCAGCGCCTGCCGGAGCTGTCGGCCGAGGAGTACGCCGCCATGGTGCGAAACGCCGGCCTGGAGTTGGAGAGCGGCGGCCACGCGCACGGCGCGGGCGGCCACGGTGGGGAAGGTGGGCCGGAGGAGCCCGGTGCGGCGGAGGAAGGCGGCGAGACCGGCGACGCGGGCGCCGAGGGCCACACCCACGAGGACGGCGCCGCCCACGACCACGGCTGAGCCGCCGCCGCCGGGCCCCCTCGGCGGCCTTGATACGCTGCCGGCATGCGACTCGGCGACCTCACCTTGCACGTCGTCTCCGACGGCGGCTTCGGCCTCGACGGCGGCGCCATGTTCGGCGTCGTGCCGCGCACCCTGTGGCAGCGCGAGCGGCCGCCGGACGACGCCAACCGCATCCGCATGACCACCAACTGCCTGCTGGTCGAGAGCGGCGGCGAGCTGGTGCTCGTCGACACCGGCCTCGGCGACAAGGGCGACGAGAAGTTCCGCTCGATCTTCGCCATGGAGGAGGGCGCCACGCGGCTGCCCGAGGCGATCCGCCGGGCCGGCTACGAGGCCGGCGACGTCGGCCACGTGCTGCTCACCCACCTCCACTTCGACCACTGCGGCTGGAACACGCGCCTCGACGGCCACCGCGCCGTGCCGACCTTCCCCAACGCCCGCTACTGGCTCGAGCGCGGCGAGGTCGACCACGCACGCGACCCCAACGAGCGCGACCGCGCGAGCTACGACCCGGTCAACTGGGAGCCGCTGTTCGACGCCAGCGTGGTGGAGCTGTTCGACGACGAGGCCGAGCCGGTGCCCGGCGTGCGCGCCGTCAAGGCCCCGGGCCACAACCGCGACATGTGCATCGTGCTGCTCGACGGCGGCGGCGCCGACCGGCGGGGCGTCTTCTGGGCCGACCTGGTGCCCACCGCCTCGCACCTCCCCTACCCGTGGATCATGGGGTACGATCTCTACCCGGTGACCACGCTGGAGAACAAGAAGCGCTGGTTGCCGCGGGCCGCGGAGGAGGGGTGGCTGTGCGTCTTCGAGCACGACCCCGAGGTGCCGCTGGCCCGCCTCGTCGCCGACCGGCCCGGCCGCTACCGCGCCGAGCCGCTGACCCCGGCGGCGGTGGGCTGAGACCGGGAGATCCCATGGCACGACAGGACTACGATCTGATCATCATCGGCAGCGGCCCCGGCGGCTACGTGGCGGGCATCCGCGCCGGCCAGCTCGGGCTGAAGGTGGCGGTGGTCGAGCGCGACCCGTACTTCGGCGGCACCTGCCTGCACCGCGGCTGCATCCCCACCAAGGCGCTGCTGCACTCCGCCAACGTGCTCGACGAGGTGCGCCACGCCGCCGAGCTCGGCATCGACGTCTCCGAGCCGTCCTTCGACATGGGCCGCGCCCAGAAGCGCAAGCAGGACGTGGTCGACAAGAACGCGCGCGGCGTCGCCGGCCTGTTCAAGAAGTACAAGGTCGACGGCATCCAGGGCTTCGGCAGGATCGCCGGCCGCGGCGAGGTCGAGGTGAAGGGCGAGGGCGGCGAGGCGAAGACCCTGAAGACGAAGTACATCCTGATCGCCACCGGCTCGGTGCCGCGCGAGATCCCGGTGGCCCAGAGCGACGGCGAGCGCATCCTCAACTCCGACCACCTCCTCCAGCTCGGCCGCGTGCCGGAGAGCATGGTGGTGCTCGGCGGCGGCGCGGTGGGCACCGAGTTCGCCTCGATGTTCACCGCCTTCGGCACCAAGGTGACGCTGGTCGAGATGCTCGACCGCCTGCTGCCGATGGAGGACGAGGAGGTGTCGAAGGAGCTCCAGCGCTCGTTCCGCAAGCGCAAGATCACCTGCTGGACGGGTACCAAGCTCACCGGCGCCGAGGCGACGGAGAACGGCGTCCGCGTCTCCTTCGAGGGCAAGGACGACGTCGAGGCCGAGGTGCTGCTGGTGGCCGTGGGCCGCGCGCCGTTCACCGAGGGGCTGGGGCTCGACGGCGTCGGCCTCGAGCTCGACCGCGGCTACCTCGCCACCGACGAGTGGATGCGCACCGGCGTCGAGGGCATCTACGCCATCGGCGACGTGGTGAAGGCGACGCCGTGGCTGGCCCACAAGGCGTCGGCGGAGGGCATCACCGCCGTCGAGCACATGGCCGGCCACGCCGAGGCGCGGCCGCTCGACTACGGCAAGGTGCCGTCCGTCGTCTACACCGACCCCGAGGTCGGCAGCGTCGGCCTCACCGAGGCGCAGGCCAAGGAAGCGGGCTACGACGTGCAGGTCGGCAAGTTCCCGTTCATGGCCTCCGGCAAGGCGGCGATCGAGGGCAAGACCGCCGGCTTCGTCAAGGTGGTGCGCGACAAGAAGTACGACGAGGTGCTCGGCGTCCACATCATCGGCCCGCACGCCACCGACCTGATCGCCGAAGCGTCGGTGGCGATGTCCGTCGAGGCGACCGTCGAGGAGCTGTTCCGCGCCGTCCACGCGCACCCGACGCTGGCCGAGGCGGTGGCCGAGGCGGCGCACGCCTCGCACGGCGCCGCCATCCACATCTGAGAAATCGAAGGAGAGGTCCATGGCTACCGAAGTCGTGATGCCCCAGATGGGCGAGTCCATCGCCGAGGGCACGATCACCAAGTGGCTCGTCAAGCCCGGCGACAAAGTTGAGCGGGACCCGCCGCTGTTCGAGATCTCCACCGACAAGGTGGACGCCGATATCCCGAGCCCCGTCTCCGGCGTGCTCAAGGAGATCAAGGCCGAGGAGGGCA
>CAZLBJ010000079.1:0-4216 GCA_964557755.1 uncultured Thermoanaerobaculia bacterium | reverse complement strand
CTGCACGACCCGGACACCGACACCCTCGCCGCCGCCGGCGGCGATGCGGCCGCCGCCGAGAGCTGCGCCGCCGGGCTGGTGGGCTGGGCGGTGCGCACCGGCCGCCCGGTGCGTGTCGAGCGCGCCGGCGACGACCCGCGCTGGGACGCAGCGGCCGACACGCCGGGCAGCTCGCCGCACGACCGCCTGCTGGTCCAGCCGCTGGCCGCCGGCGGCGGGGCGGACGGGGCGGAGCACGTGTGGGCGGTGCTGGTGCTGTCGCGCGGTGCCGGCGACCCGCCGTTCTCCGACGCCGAGGCGGCGGCGGTCGCCTTCCTCGCCCGCCACGCCGCGGCCCTCGCCGCCCGCTTCACCCTGCGCCGCGAGCTGTCCGCGCAGGAGGCATCCGACGACCAGCGCCTGTTCCGCCGCCGGGCGGTCGACCACCACGCGGGCGGCGCCGGCGGCCGCCGCGCCCGGCCGCTCGAGATCTCGCCCGCCTGGGTGGGCCGCACCGCCGGCCTCCTCGCCGCAGCCGTCGCCACCGCGCTCCTCTTCCTCTCCGCGGCGCGGATCGACGAGTACGCCGGCGGCCCGGCCGTGGTGCGCGCCGGCGCCGGCACCGACGTCACCGCGCGGCTGGCCGGTACGGTGGCCGCCGTCGCCGCCGCCCCGGGCGAGGAGGTCGCCGCCGGCCAGCTCCTGCTGCGGCTCGACGGCGGCGACGAGGCGGCGGAGCTCGAGCGCGTCGAACGAGAGCTCGAGCAGGCGCTGGCGCAGCGTCTGCGCGACCCTCGGGACGCCGGCGTCGAGGCCCGCCTGCAGGCGCTGCGGGCATCGCGCGACCTCGCCGCCGCCCGCCTCGAGGCGCGTGCGGTGCGCGCGCCGCACGCCGGCGTGGTGGGCGACCTGCGGGTGCGGCCGGGGCAGCGGGTGGCTCCCGGCGAGGTGCTGGCGACGCTGGCCGGCGGCGGCGGCGGAATGTCGGTCGTCGCCCTGCTGCCGGCCCACTACCGGCCGCAGCTCCGTCCCGGCATGACGCTGCGCCTGGAGCTCGACGGCTACCGCTGGGCCTACCAGGAGCTGGTCGTCGAGCGCGTCGCCGCGGAGGCGGTGGGGCCGGAGGAGGCGCGGCGCGTGCTCGGCGCCGGGATCGGCGACGCGCTGCCGGTCGAGGCGCCCGTGGTGTTCGTCTCGGCGCGCCTGCCCGCCGGCGGCACCTTCCGCGGCGACGGGCGCGACTACCGCTACCACGCGGGACTGCGCGGCACCGCCGAGGTGCGGGTGCGTTCGGAGCGGGTGCTGCTCGTCCTGCTGCCGGGCCTCGAGGCGCTGCTCGGGAGCGACGGGAGCGGCGATGGCTGAGCCCCGGCCGCCGCTCGGCGAGCGCGTCCCCGCCCTCGGCCGCCTCGGCCGGCGGTCCGGCCGCCGGCGCCACGTGCCGGTGGTGCTGCAGACCTCGCTCTCCGACTGCGGCCCCGCCTGCCTGGCGATGGTGCTCGCTCTCCACGGCCGCCACGTGCGCCTCGACGAGGTGCGCGAGGCGGCCGGCGGCGGTCGCGACGGCGTCGACGCCCAGGCGCTGATCGAGACCGGGCGCGTCTACGGCCTGCGCGGCCGCGGCGTGCGCCTCGACGACGTCGACGACCTGTCCTTGCTCGGCCGCGGCGCCATCCTCCACTGGGGCTTCCGCCACTTCGTGGTGCTCGAGCGGGTGACCCGCCGCGGCGCCGTCGTCGTCGATCCCGCGGTGGGGCGGCGCGAGGTGCGGCGGCAGGAGCTGGAGGAGGAGCTGACCGGCGTCGCCCTGCTCTTCGAGCCGACGCCCGGGCTCGAGCCGAGCGCGCCGCGGCCGCGCGGCCTCGGCCGCTACCTGCGCGCGCTGTGGCGGCACGCGCCGACGCTGTCGCGAACCGTCGTGCTGTCGCTCGTCCTGCAGGTGCTGGCCCTCGCCACGCCGCTGCTCACCGGCCTGCTGGTCGACCGCGTGGTACCGCGCGGCGACACCGGCCTGCTCGGCGTGCTGGCGGCGGGGCTCGCCTTCGTCGCCGTCTTCCACTTCCTCGCCTCGCTGGTGCGCGCCCACCTGCTGCTCGCCGTGCGCACCCACCTCGACGCCACGCTCAGCGTCGAGTTCCTCGACCACCTGGTCGACCTCCCCTTCCTGTTCTTCCAGCAGCGCTCGGCGGGCGACCTGCTGGCGCGCCTCAACAGCAACGCGACGATCCGCGAGATCCTCACCGCCGGCGCGCTCTCCGGCGCCCTCGACGGCATGCTGGTGACCCTCTACCTGCTGCTGCTCGCCGTCACCCACCGCGGCCTCTGCCTGCTGGTGCTCGGCCTCGGCGCGGCGCAGGTGGTGGTCTTCGCGCTCACCCGGCGGCGCCACCGCGACCTGATGGCGGCCGAGCTGCGCACGCAGGCGGCGTCGCGCGGCTACCAAGTGCAGATGCTCGCCGGCATCGAGACCCTGAAGGCGGTCGGCGCCGAGCGGCGCAGCGTGGAGCGCTGGGCCGACCTCTTCGTCGATGAGCTCAACGTGGCGCTGGCGCGCGGGCGGTTGAGCGCGCTGTCCGACTCGCTGCTCGCCGCGCTCACCGTCGCCTCGCCGTTCCTGGTCCTCACCTACGGCGCCGCGCAGGTGCTCCAGGGCGAGCTGAGCCTGGGCACCATGCTCGCCGCCAGCGCGCTCGCCGCCGGCTTCCTGGCGCCGCTCGCGGCGCTGGTCGCTACCGGCTTCCAGCTCCAGCTCCTCGGCAGCTACGCCGAACGCATCGACGACGTGCTGGAGACGCCGCCGGAGGAGGAGCGCGCGGCGGTGGCGCCGGCGCCGCGGCTGTCCGGCCGCATCACGCTGGAGGCGGTGAGCTTCCGCTACGCCCCGGCGGCGCCCCTGGCGGTGCGCGACGTGTCGCTGGAAGTGGCGCCGGGGAGCTTCGTCGCCCTCGTCGGCCGCTCCGGCGCGGGCAAGACGACGCTCGCCCACCTGCTGGTCGGCCTCTACCGGCCGGCCTCCGGGCGCATCCTCTACGACGGCGTCGACCTCGCCGGGATCGCCCTGCGCTCGCTGCGCACCCAGCTCGGCGTCGTCTCGCAGCAGCCCTACCTGTTCGGCGCCTCGATCCGCGAGAACCTCGCCCTCGCCGACCCGTCGCTGCCGCTCGCGCGCATCGTCGAGGCGGCGCGGCGGGCGCAGGTCCACGACGAGATCGCCGCCCTGCCGATGAACTACGACACGGTCCTGGCGGACGGCGGCGCCTCGCTCTCCGGCGGCCAGCGCCAGCGCCTGGCGCTCGCCCGGGCGCTGGTCCACCGGCCGGCCATCCTGCTGCTCGACGAGGCGACCTCGAACCTCGACGGGGTGACCGAGCGGGCGATCCAGGACGAGCTCGCCGCGGCGCGCTGCACGCGCATCGTCATCGCCCACCGCCTGAGCACGGTGGCGGCGGCGGACGTCATCGTCGTGATGGAGGCCGGCCGGGTGGTAGAGTCCGGCACCCACGACGAGCTCATGCGACGCGACGGGGAGTACAGCCGGCTGGTGGCGGCGCAGGTCGAGCGCACGCGGTCGGCGCACGCGCCGCCGGCGGACCTCGGCCACCGCCTGGTGCGCGGCACCGCCGGGAGGGCCTCGTGACGGCCCCGGTCCCCGCCGCCCTCGACGCTGCCCCGTTCGGCTTCGCCGTGCTGCGCACGCCGCTGCTGCCCTGCGACGAGCTGGCGCGCTGGAGCGCCGGCCTCGAGTCGCCGCACGTGGCCGGCGCCGGCGATGACGCCGCCGGCGAGCTGGCCGCCGCCCTGGCGCGCGACCGCGAGCGGCTGCGCGCGCGGCTGGTGGAGCTGGTCGACCGCCCCGAGGTGCGCGAGGCGCTGTTCCTCGCCTCGCCGTCGCTGCTCGCCGGCCTCGAGCACTGGCGCCGCGACCCGGACGGCAAGAAGGGGCGACGGGCCGAGGACTCGCTGGTGCGCTACCTGCTGCGCATGACGATGCGGCCGACGCCCTTCGGCGTCTTCTCCGGCTGCTCGCTGCTCGACGTCGGCGAGGAGACCCGGCTGCGGCTCGCGCCGCGCGGCGAGTACCGGCGCCGCTCGCGGCTCGACATGGGGTACCTCTTCCGCCTGCAGGAGGACCTCGGAGCCGACCGCGCGCTGCGCCGCGCCCTGCGCTGGCGCCCCAACTCCAGCCTCTACCGCGCCGCCGGCCGGCTGCGCTTCGCCGAGGCGCGGTGGCAGGGCC
>CAZLBJ010000078.1:0-4347 GCA_964557755.1 uncultured Thermoanaerobaculia bacterium | reverse complement strand
TGCAGTACCACCCGGAGGCCGCCCCCGGCCCGCACGATGCGGCACCGGTGTTCCGCCGCTTCCTCGCCCTGTGCCGCGAACAGCCCTAGAAGGGAGCGGCCGCCTGCTGCGCGGCCCGGTGCCGTGGCTGGTCGCCTGGCGCTTTCTGCGCGGCCGCCGCAGCCGGCTGCTCGGCGGCACGGCGCGCACCGCGCTGGCCGCCGTCGCCCTCGGAGTGACCGCGCTGGTCATCGCCATGGCGCTGATGACCGGCTATCGCGAGGACCTGGAACGCAAGCTGATCGAGGGCAACGCGCCGCTGGTGGCCTCGCCGCTGGTGCGCGACGGCGGGCCGCTGCCGGCGGAGCGCCTCCAGAGGCTGCGCGCGCTGCCCGGCGTCGCCCAGGTGGGCCGCGTCTCCTACGGCCAGGGCACGTTGGGGGTGCCGATGGCGGCGGACGGGGAGCCCGCGGAGGGACCGCTCGAGGTGACGCTGCGCGGCGTCGACGCGGGCGGCGGCCAGCTCGCCGCCAGCGCCGACCAGCTCGCCGCCGGCGGCGACGGCGTGCCCGGGGCGCTGCTCGGCGACGAGCTGGCGCGCCGCCTCGGCGTCGGGGAAGGCGACCGGGTGCGCCTGGTGGCGCTCGGCTTCGAGGCCGGCGGCCGCCCCCGCTTCCGCTTCCAGGGGCTGCGCGTCGCGGGCACCTTCTCGACCGGCTTCGCGGAGTTCGACGGCTCGTGGGTGGTGCTCGACCGCGAGAGGGTCAACCGGCTGATGGGGGAGCTCGGCGCCGTCGACCTCTACGAGCTCACCCTCGACGACGGCACCGACGTGGCGGCGGTGCGCGAAGAGGTCGAGGCGGTGCTCGGGCCGGAGTGGCTGGTGACCGACTGGCGCGACCTCAACCGCGAGCTGTTCACCGCCCTGCGCGTGCAGCAGATCGCCCTCTTCCTGGTGCTCGGGCTGATCGTCCTCGTCTCCACCTTCAACGTCGCCTCCACCCTGGTGGTGCTGGTGCGCGAGCGCATGCGCGACATCGGCGTGCTGGTCGCCCTCGGCCTGCCGCCGCGCGCCCTGGCGCTGATCTTCCTGCTCTACGGCGGCGCCCTCGGCCTCGCCGGGACGCTCCTCGGCGTCGCGGTGGGCGGCACCGCGGCGTGGACGCTCACCACCTTCGAGCTGATCCGCTTCGACGCCGAGGTGGCGGCGATCTACTTCATCAGCTCGGTGCCGTTCCGCGTCGAGGCCGCCGACCTGGCGGTGATCGTCGCCTTTTCGCTGACGGTGACGCTCGCCGCCTGCATCGCGCCGGCGCTGCGCGCCACCCGCGTCGAGCCGGCCGACGCGCTGCGCTACGAGTAGGATGGACCCCATGTTCCTCGCCGCCGCGGTGCAGCTCACCTCCACCTCGGACGCCGCCGCCAACTGGGCGAGCGCCGAGGCGCTGGTGCGCCGCGCCGCCGGCTACGGTGCCGCCTTCGTGGCGACGCCGGAGAACACCAACTACCTCGGCCCGCACGAGGAGAAGGTGCGCCTGGCCGAGCCGCTCGACGGGCCGACGGTGCAGCGCTTCGCCGGCCTCGCCGCCGAGCTCGGCATCCACCTGCTGCTCGGCTCGTTCAACGAGACGAGCGGCGACGGCCGCCGCTGCCACAACACCAGCGTTCTGTTCGGACCCGGCGGCGGCGTCCTCGCCACCTACCGCAAGATCCACCTGTTCGACGTCGACGTCTCCGACGAGGTGCGCTTCCAGGAGTCGGCGACGGTGGCGCCGGGGGAGGCGCCGGTTGTGGTCGACACGCCGCTCGGCAAGCTGGGCCTGTCGATCTGCTACGACCTGCGCTTCCCCGAGCTCTACCGGCGCCTCGCCGACGACGGCGCCGAGGTGCTGCTGGCGCCGGCCGCCTTCACCCTGACCACCGGCAAGGACCACTGGTACGCGCTCTTGCGCGCCCGCGCCATCGAGACGCAGTGCTGGCTGGTGGCGCCCGCGCAGCACGGCCGCCACGACGACGGCGGGCTGCGCGAGAGCTACGGCCACGCGGCGATCGTCGACCCCTGGGGGCAGGTGGTGGCGGCGGCGCCGGCGGGCCCGGGGCTGGCGCTGGCGGAAATAGAATTGGAGCGAATCTTGCAAGTCCGCCGCTCCATGCCCGTGTCCAGTCACCGGCGCTTGTGACGCTGCCGCCGGCCCCGGGGCGGCAGCGGATTCCTGGGATCTGAAAGGAGCCGTGCCCCATGTCCACGCCCCCGCGGTACCCGCTCTCTCGTCTCGCCCTCGGGCTCGCCCTCGCGGCGGCCCTCCTCGCCACCGTTCCCGCCGCCGCCACCGCGCTCGTCCCCGACGGCCCGCTCGTCGAGGTGGGCTCGATCGGCCCGGGCTACACTCCCGCGCAGCTCGCGCCACTCGCCGCGCAGACGCCGCGGCTGGTGATGGACGGCTCCGGCGGCTTCATCGCCTTCTGGTGGCAGGCCGACAAGAGCCTCGCCGAGCCGCGCCTGATGACCCGCAAGTTCAACGCCTCCGGTGAGCCGCTGTGGATCCCCCAGGAGCTCTGGGACCCGGTCGACGGCGTCGGCGACGTGCGCGGCCTCGACGACGCGGCGATGAACGCCGACGGCGACTTCGTGGTCGCCTGGATCGAGGACGGTGCGGCGTACCTGCGCACCTTCGACCCCTGCCGCTTTCCGTACGCGCCGATCGTCGCGCTCGGCCACGGCCAGGCGGCCCCCGGCCACCAGGCGCTCGGCATCGAGTCGGTGGCGGTCGGCATCGCCGCCGACGACTCGGTGGTGGTCGCCTGGGTGCAGGCGGTGCAGGCGCCGGCGGCGGACGGCGGCGCGGCCTACGACGAGGTCGTCGTCGAGCGCCGCGACCGCGAAGGCGCCCCGCTCGCGGCGGCCACCCGTCTCGCGGCGCACGGCGACGTCGTCGGCCTCGACGTCGAGATGGCGGCGGACGGCAGCTACGGCGTCGCGGTCGAGGCGCTGACCGCCGACCCGGCGGCGAGCCGCGTCGAGCTGGCGCTGTTCGACCCCGCCGGCGCGCCGATGGCGGTGCCGCCGATGGGCGGCGACCACGCTTCGATGGAGAGCCCGCGGCTGGCGGCGGACGCCGCCGGCTCGTTCCTGCTCGCCTACGCCGACTCCGGCGGCAGCGGCCCCGACGGGCTCGACGGGAGCTGCTCCGGCATCTTCGCCCACGCCCACGCCGGCGACGGTACGCCGATCGGCGGCGAGGCGCGGGTCAACGACGTCGCCGCCGGCTGCCAGCGCCGGCCGGCGGCGGCGGGGATGGGCGGCGGCTGGGCGGTGGCCTGGGCCGGCGCCGACGCCGACGAGTCGTTCGCCGCCGACGGCGCCGACTACGGCGTCTGGGTGCAGCCGTTGGCCGCCGAGGGCTCGGCGCAGGGCGGCGCGGTCCGTGTCCTGCCCGGCTGGGCCGGCGGCTTCGACCTCGCGGCCGGCGGCGAGCGGGCGGCGGTGGCGGCGGTCCTCTCCCGCGGCCCCAAGGAGCCCGCGCGCGTCGTCGTGCAGCGCCTGGGACCGCCGGAGCCTGCCGGCTGCCGCGGCCCCCTGTGCCTGCAGGAGGCACGCTTCCGCGTCGACGCCGACTGGCGCGACCCCTACAACGAGACGGTGGGCCTCGGCAGCGGCTTCGACGTGCCGTCGGTCGCCGACAGCGGCGCCTTCTGGTTCTTCACTCAGGACAACCTCGAGCTGCTGGTCAAGGTGCTCGACGGGCGCGGCGTCAACGGCCACTGGTGGGTCTTCTCCGGCGCCCTGACCACGGTCGAGTACTGGCTGACGGTCACCGACCTGGCGACCGGCAGCCAGCGCGTCTACCACAACAAGCCGTTCGTGCAGGCGAGCATCGCCGACACCGCCGCCTTCGGCGCCGCCGCGGCGGCGGAGGGCGGCGCGCGGGCCGCGGCACCGGCGGTGCTGGCCGGCGGCCCGGTGGCCGGCGGCGTGCTGGCGGTGCCGGCGGCCGAGCTGGGCGGCAGCGTCCGCCGGACGGCCCCGCTGACCCCGGTCGCCTGCGGCGGCAGCGACACCCGGCTGTGCCTGAAGCACGAGAGCTTCGCGGTGCGCGTCGAGTGGACCAACCCGCGCACCGGCGTCCGCGGCGAGGGCCGGGTCGTGCCGATGACCGCCGACACCGGCGGTTTCTGGTTCTTCAACCCGAACAACGTCGAGCTGATGGTCAAGGTGCTCGACGGGCGGCCGGTCAACGGCCACTGGTGGGTGTTCTACGCCGGCCTGTCGGACGTCGAGTACCGGCTGACGGTGACGCCGCCGAACGGCTCGCCGGTGACCTACGTCAACCCGGCGTTCGAGGTCACCAGCGGTGCCGACACGGCGGC
>CAZLBJ010000077.1:0-9263 GCA_964557755.1 uncultured Thermoanaerobaculia bacterium | reverse complement strand
GGCGGCCCGCGGAAGCCGAAGCGCGCCCCCGGTTGGAGTCCGAGCAGTAGCGCGCTGTTCCCTGCCCGGGGACCCACTCCACCCCGCCATCACCGGTCTCTCCCTCTGCCGAGTCGCTCACAAGCGTATCTAGAAAGGATGATATGGCGCGCCGATATGCATGTGATTCGCCATGTCATGGAGTGATCTGGGTACAATGACCTCATGATCAACGATCACGGGCCGCGCCTCGACGACGAGGAGTACGACCGGCGGGTGGTCGACCTGCACGAGGGGCTGCCGCCGGTGCCGGGCCGGGAGCAGGACCGGAAGGTCCGGCGCGCGGAGCTGGAGCTGGCCATTGACCACCGGCTCGGCCGCGACTTCCCCGCCGAGCGCCGGGAGCGCCTGTGGCAGGTGATGCAGGAGGTCGAGAGGCGGCGGCTGCGCCTCGTCGGGCGCTACCTGCTCGGGCGCGTCTTCCACCGCCGCCCCGCCCGTTCGGCGAACCGGCTCGCAGGCTGGATGGTCGACCACTTCGCCGAGGTCCTCGACCCGCGGGAGCTGGAGAGCTTCTTCGAGCTGAGAGGCGGGAAGCCCGTCCTGCCGCTCGATGAGGAGCCGCGGCGCAGCGACGGCCGCGGCCGGTAGCTCAGCTCACCCGCCGCCTCAACCACGACTTCCCCTCGCCGATCTGTTGACGTTGAACATGGTGGCTGAGACTGAATGTATGCCTCGGCCATGCCGCCACCAACGCCCATATTCTCCGTGTTGGGCCACCGCCGGTTTCCGGGGTGGAGTGGGTCCCCGGGCAGGGACGTCTGGAGCGGGCCAAGGGCCATACCCGCCGGAGTCCTCAGCCGGTGGCGGCCCGCGGAAGCCGAAGCGCGCCCCCCTCCGGACTCCGAGCAGTAGCGCGCTGGTCTCTGCCCGGGGACCCACTCCACCCCGCCACCAACGCCTTTTCCCCGCCCCGTCTACCGCAGCACCCCCCCCGTCAGCTCCAGCACCCGGTCGCACCTCTCCGCGATGTCCGGGTTGTGCGTGACCAACACCGCCGTCGTGCCGTGCGACTTCTGCAAGGCGACGAGCTGCGCCAGGACCCGGTCGCCCGACTCGGCATCCAGGTTGCCCGTGGGCTCGTCGGCCAGCAGCAGCGGCGGTTCCAGCGCCAGCGCCCGGCAGAGGGCGACGCGCTGGCGCTCGCCGCCGGAGAGCTCGCCGGGGAAGTGGTCGAGGCGGTCGGTGAGGCCGACCTCGGCGAGGAGGTGGCGGGCGCGCTTCTCCGCCGCCGCCGGCGGACGGCCGGCGATGCGGGCCGGCAGCATCACGTTCTCGAGCGCCGTGAAGTCGGGCAGGAGCTGGTGGAACTGGAAGACGAAGCCGATCGTGCGGTTGCGGAAGGCCGCCAGCCGCTCTCCCGCCAGCGAGGAGACCTCGGTGCCGCCGAGGCGCACCGTGCCGCCGTCCGGGCGGTCGAGGGTGCCGAGCAGGTGGAGCAGCGTCGACTTGCCGGAGCCCGACGGCCCCACCACCGCCACCAGCTCGCCCGGCGCCACCGTGAGGTCGACGTGGCGCGGGACCTCCACCACCCGCTGGCCGTCGCGGTAGGCCTTGCTCAGCCCGCGCGCCTCGACGGCGACGCCGGTGCGTGCCGCTGCGGCGCTCTCCGGCACCGTCATCGCCGCAGCGCCTCCACCGGCGTCAGCGCCGCCGCCCGCCGCGCCGCGTAGAGCGAGAACAGCGCCGCCAGCGCCACGGTGAGGGCGAGCACGGCGCCGAGGTCGAGCGGCCGCACGTGGAACGGCACGTGGTCGAAGACGTAGACGTCGCCGGGCAGGCCGATCACCTCGTAGCGGTCGAGCAGCCACGAGCCGCCGACGCCGAGCAGCGTCCCCAGCGACGCCCCGATGCCGGCGAGCAGCGCGCCGAGGACGAGGAAGGCGCGGCGCAGCATCGCCGGACCGGCGCCCATCGCCCCCAGCATGCCGATCTCCGAGCGCTTCGAGGAGATGATCAGCGCCAGGTCGGCGACCAGCGCCAGCGCCGCCACCAGCACGATCAGCGCCACGGCGACGAACATCATCGCCTTCTCGAGCTTCAACACGAAGAACAGCGACCGGTTGAGGTCGCGCCAGGTGCGCACCTCGCTCCCCGCCGGCAGGGCGGCGGCGAGGCGCGGCGCAAGGCGCAGGGCGGCCTCCTCGGTGGCGTCGACCTCGATCATCGGCCGCCGCCCGGGCAGCAGCGAGCGCGCGACGTCGAGCGGCAGGGCGGCGCGGGCGCGGTCCTCCTGGGTGCGCGGCCGCTCGAAGGTGCCGGCGAGGGGGAGGCTGCGCACCCGCGGCTGCGGCGGCCCGAAGGGGACGAGCGTCGGGTACGGCGAGACGACCTCCACCGGGTCCCCGGGCTCGAGCCCCCAGACGGCGGCGATCGAGGAGTCGAGGTAGAGCCCCTCGGGGCGGCCGGCGGCGCCGGGAAAGGAGGCGGGCACGGCGCCGGCGAAGCCGGTCAGGTCGACGGGCCGCACCATGCCGCCGTCCGCCGCCACCACCCAGCCGGTGCCGTGGACCACCGGCCGCGCCGCGGCGACGCCCGGCTCGGCGCGCGCCGCCGCCAGCGCCGCCGCCACCGCCTCCTCGCCGCTGCCCGCCGGCAACTCCACCTGGAGCATCGGGCTGCGCGCCAGCACCTCGCCGATCAGCACCCGCTGGAAGCCGGACAGTGCCGCCAGCGACAGGATCAGCGCCGCCACCCCGAGCGCGATGCCGCCGGTCGCGACCGCCGAGAGGAACGACACGAAGGCGTCGCGCCGCGTCGAGCGCAGGTAGCGCAGGGCGAGGTGGAGCGGGAAGCTCAAGGCGCCTCGTCGCCGCCCGGCTCGGGACGCCCTTCGTCAGGCTCAGGACGCAGCAGCGGGAAGAGGATGACGTCGCGGATCGACTGGCGGTCGGTGAACAGCATGGTCAGCCGGTCGATGCCCAGCCCCAGCCCGCCGGCCGGCGGCATGCCGTGCTCGAGCGCCCGCACGTAGTCGGCGTCGAAGAGATGCGCCTCGACGTCACCGGCGTCGCGCGCCGCCACCTGCTGGTGGAAGCGCTCCGCCTGCACGTCCGGGTCGTTGAGCTCGGAGAAGGCGTTGGCGATCTCCATGCCGGCGACGTAGAGCTCGAAACGCTCCGTGAACCGCGGGTCGGCCGGGTCCTGCTTGGCGAGCGGCGACACCTCGACCGGGTGGTGGGTGAGGAAGGTCGGCGCCACCAGGTGCTCCTCCGCGGTGTGCTCGAAGAGGGCGGTCAGCAGGTGGCCGTAGCTCGTCGACTCGGGCAGCGGCAAGCGGCGGAGGCGCAGCTCGGCGGCGACGCTCTCCGCGTCCTCCAACCGCACCGCCTCGACGCCGGCGTGACGCTCGATCGCCTGGCGCATGGTGAGCCGCGGCCAGGGGCCGGCGAGGTCGATCTCGCCGCCTTTCCAGGCCAGCGCCGTGCCGCCCAGCACCTGCCGCGCCACCGTCGTCAGCATCTCCTCGGTGAAGTCCATCAGCACCCGGAAGTCGACGTACGCCCAGTAGAACTCGAGCATCGTGAACTCGGGGTTGTGGCGCGTCGAGATGCCCTCGTTGCGGAAGTTGCGGTTGATCTCGTAGACGCGCGGCATGTCGCCCACGATCAGGCGCTTCAAGAACAGCTCCGGCGCGATGCGCAGGTAGAGGTCGAGGTCGAGCGCGTTGTGGTGCGTCTGGAACGGCCGCGCCGTGGCGCCGCCGGGGATGAGGTGCATCATCGGCGTCTCGACCTCGAGGAAACCGTGCTCCTCGAGGAAGCGGCGCAGCGCGGACACCAGCCGCGCCCGCGTCTCGAACACCTGCCGCGACTCGGGGTTGGCGACGAGGTCGAGGTAGCGCTGGCGGTAGCGCGCCTCGACGTCGGTCAGGCCGTGGAACTTCTCAGGCAGCGGGCGCAGCGCCTTGGCCAGCAGCACCAGGTCGTCGACCAGCAGCGACAGCTCGCCCATGCGGGTGCGCATGAGAGTGCCGGTGGCACCGACCAGGTCGCCGAGGTCGAGGTTCGCGAGCAGCGTCTGCGCCGCCTCCGGCAGCTTGTTGCGGCGCACGAAGAGCTGCAGCTTGCCGCGCCCGTCCGAGAGGTCGACGAACCACGTCCTGCCGTGCTCGCGGACCGAGCGCACGCGGCCCGGCACGCGTGCGGCGACCGGCGCCGCCTCCAGCTCCTCGGCGGTCGTCTCGCCGTACCTCTCGTGGGCGCCGGACGGCGTCAGGTCGTGGTCCCAGCGATGCGGATAGAGGTCGACGCCGGCCTCGGCGAGGGCGCGGCGCTTGTCGCGGCGGACCTGGATCTGTTCTGCGAGCTCGGACACGTTACGGACTCTCTGGGCGAGGGGGTTGTCGGTCGCAGCGGACCGGGGGGCAACTGTAGCAGGTGGAGGACCACCCCGGCGGGGGTGGCCGAGCCGTGCCGCGGCGGGTAGGATGCCGGCGCCATGAGCGAAGACGTCCTCTCTCCGCTGCAGGAAGCCGTCCGCCGCTACGAGGCGCTGGGCTGGCCGCGGCCGCAGGTGGCCGTGGTCTCCGGCTCCGGGCTGGCGGTCGACCTCGGGCAGCCGGTGGCCGACGCCGTGCCGCTGCAGGAGCTGGTCCCCTTCCCCATCCACGCCATCCAGGGCCACCCCCTGGAGGTGCACCTGCTGGAGCCGGCCCCGGACCGCCGCGTCCTCTACTTCCGCGGCCGCCTGCACTCCTACCAGGGCTACTCGGCGGCGCAGACGGTGCTGCCCGTGCGCCTGGCGCGTCTGCTCGGCGCCTCGGTGCTGGTGATGACCAACGCCACCGGCGGCCTGCGCGAGGATCTCCGGCCCGGCGACCTGGTGCTGATCGAGGACCACGTCAACCTGACCGGCCTCAATCCCCTGCGCGGCGAGATGCCGGTGGAGTGGGGCGTGCGCTTCCCGGACATGCTCGCCGCCTACGACCCGGCGCTGCGGGCGCTGGCGCGGGAGACGGCCGAGCGGCTGGGCATCGCACTGACCACCGGCGTCTACGCAGGCGTCGCCGGCCCGAGCTACGAGACGCCGGCCGAGGTGCGCATGCTGCGCCGCCTCGGCGGCGACGTCACCGGCATGTCGACGGTGCTCGAGATCATCGCCGGCCACCACATCGGCCTGCGCTGCCTGTGCCTGTCGCTGGTCACCAACGCCGCCGCCGGCGTCACCGGCGAGCCGCTCGACCACGAGGAGGTGCTCGCCGCCAGCGAGCAGGCCGCCGTCCAGGTCCGCCGCCTCCTCGCCGCCCTGCTCGCCGACCCGCGGCTGGTGTAGGCCCAGCCCGGGTCAGCCCGGCTCAGCCCGGTTGACCGCGCGAGGACCCGTCCCTACACTGCCGTCTGGACCTCGTATGGGAGACTCCGAGCCACCGCCGGCCGCCGATCGCCCCGCTCGTCGCATCAGGCTCCTCGTCGCCGGGACCTACGATCCCGACTTCCACCGCAACCGGATCCTCTTCGACCTGTTGCGGCGGAGCGGCCTCGACCTCGATGTCTGTCACGTCCGCCTCTGGGGTCGACGCGAAGAGCACGTCGTCCTCCGTGGCAAGCTGAGAACGCTACGGTCCGCCCTCGGCGCCTACCCGCGGCTGCTTTGGAGCCTGCTGCGCGTACAGAGAGCGGACGTGATCCTCGTCGCCTACCCGGGCCACTTCGACGTACCGCTCGTCAAGGCCGTGGCACGGGTCCGCCGGACCCCGGTCCTCTTCGACATGTTCATCTCCCTGTTCGACACGATCATCAGCGATCGCGGCCTCCGCACCCCGGGCTCGGTGGTCGGAAGCGCGGCACACCTGGCGGATCGGACCGCCTGCCGTCTGGCGGACCGCGTGCTCGCGGACACGCCGGAGCATGCGCGGTTCTTCTCCGCTCGGTCGGGCGTCCCGATCGAGCGCTTCCGCGTCCTGTGGGTCGGGGCCGAGGACGCGATCTTCCGCCCGCACTCCGAACGGGCGCCGCTGCCCGGGCGCGTCCTCTTCTACGGCAGCTTCATCCCGCTCCATGGAGCGGAGTGGATCGTGCGGGCCGCGAGGCTGCTGCTGCCCGAGGCGATCGAGCTCCGGCTGATCGGCGACGGCCAGGAGCGCCCGCGTCTCCGACGGCTCGCTGAGGAGATCGGTGCGACGAATATCCAGTGGGTCGAACCGATCCCCCTCGCCGACCTCCCTCTCGAGATCGCCTCGGCCACCCTCTGTCTGGGGATCTTCGGTGCCACCGACAAGGCGCACCGTGTGATCCCCAACAAGCTCTTCCAGTGCCTCGCCGTCGGTCGGCCGGTGCTGACCGCCGAGACGCCGGCGCTACGCTCCGCCTTCGGCCCCGACGAAGTGGCCGGCTGCCCTCCCGCCGACCCGGCCGCGCTCGCTGCGGCGATCCGCCGTTTGATCGCCGAGGAAGGACGTCGCGAAGACCTGGCGCGGGCGGGCCACCGGCGGTATCGCCGGGACTACAGCCAGGAGGCGCTGGCCGAGCTCCTGCTCCGCCACGTCCGCGAGCTCCACGAAGAGGGGGGCCGCCGATGAGGCGTTGGCTCCCGCTCGCGTTGAAGCTTCTTCTCGGGGGGGGACTCCTCGCCTTCGTCCTCGTCCGCATCGGCCTGCCGAGCATCCTCGGCGCCCTCCAGCAGATCCGCCCCTCGCTGCTCGCTGCGGCGCTCGGCGGGCTGGTGCTCATGCACCTGCTTCACGCTGTCGGGCTGTGGCTGATGGTGCGGGGGGTGTCGGTGTCGTTCGGCGCCCTGCTGACGATGGGCGTCCGCGCCTGGGTCTGGGGCATGATCACGCCGGCACGCATCGGCGAGATCAGCCTGGTGTACTACCTGAGCGGGCATGGTATGCGGTTGGGGAGCGCGAGCGCGCTGGTGCTCCTCGACCGCGTCGTGACGTTGCTCGTCCTCGGCCTCCTGAGCCTCGGCGCGGCACTGGTGCTCGACGTCGACGTCGCCTTCCTGGGGATCCTCGGAACGGTTCTCCTGATCGTCGCAGTCGGGGTCACGCTGGCGAGCTGGGCCCGCTTCTCGAGCTGGATCGGGACCTACCTCCACCGCCGGCTGGCGGAACCGTTGGAACTCCTCTCCGCGACGCTCCGGGAGAGCCTCTCCACCCGGCCCCTCAGCCTCCTCGGCTTCCTCCTGGCGCAGGTCTCCCGGATCCTCGTCCAGTGCGGCATGACCTTCGTCCTCTTCATCGCCGCCGGCCGCTCCGTCGGCTTCCTCGAGATCTGCCTGGTCAGCGCGCTCACCCGCCTCGCGGCGATCGTCCCGATCAGCGTCAACGGCCTCGGCGTCCGCGAGGGCCTGATGGTCGTCCTCTTCGACCGGCTCTTCGGCGTCGAGCCGGCGATCGTGGCAGCAGTGGCGATCTGGCTCAACGTGTTGCTCTACGTCAGCGCCCTGGTCGTCTACCTCGTGCTGCCGCCGGTCGCGCGCCCCGATGTAGAGGCGGCAACGGCGCGGAGGGTCCTCGAAGAGTGAGCGACCACCCTCTCGTCGTCTGCGTCCTCGGGATGCACCGGTCGGGCTCCTCCCTGGCGGCCCAGATCCTCGCCGGCCACGGCATGCGCACGGGACGCCGGCAGGTCGGGCGCAGCCGGTTCAATCGCGAAGGCCATACCGAGGATCGTTTCGTGGTCCGCACCGACAAGAAGATACTCCTTCACTTCGGAGGGAGCTGGGATCGACCGCCCGAGCTGCCGGACCGATGGCTCGAGGATCCCCGTATCCGACACCTCGTCGGCCAGGCGAGTCGGTACCGACGGCGACAGGCCGCGCACCCTGCACCCTACTTCTTCAAGGACCCGCGGGCGTCCCTCGTCATCCCGTTCTGGCAGGAGGTCTTCGGAACCGACCTCCGGTTCCTCGTCGTGCTGAGGGACCCCGAAGTGGTGGTGCGCTCGGTGCTCGCGCGGCAGCGGGAGTGGCTCGCCCCCGAGCGGCGCTGGTGGCGCCTCGCCAGGAACCACTACCACCGGCTGCAGGGCGCCCTCGAGCCGCTTCGGCCGTTGGACGAGACGGAGGTCAGAGCGCTCTACTGGACCTACTACGAATCGATCCTCCGAGGGCTACCGCGCAGGGGGGTCAGCGTCCTCGTCCACGAGCGGCTCCTCGCCGATCCGGCAACCGAGGCCCGCCGCCTCGTCGATGAGCTAGGCTTGCCGGCAGCGAGGATCGATACCAGCATGGTCAAACCGACGCTGACCCACTCCCGCGGGAACCGGCCGGGACGCGTGGTCGCCGCTCTCGCGCGGCGGCTGCGAGCCCAGCTCGACGGGCCGCCGAGGGCAGCCGAGCTCCAAGCCGCGGCAATCGATCGAGCCCGAAGGAAAGCCTGATGCGGCCCGACCCCGCAGCCCTCACGACCGGGATCGCGCGCCTCCTGCAGCGTGCGCCCGGGCTGATCCGGATCGCTCGCCGTCTGGGCCTCGCCGACTTTCACATTCCGCATGGCGAGGCGGGCGTGATGAAAGTCGGACATCGTCGATATGTGGGCCATCTGTGGGACGAGCTCGGCAAGCTGCAGTTCGAGATGATGCTCGCCGAGGGACTTCGGCCAACCCACTACCTTTGCGACATCGCCTGTGGTTCCTTTCGGGCGGGGCGCTACTTCATCGAATATCTGGATGCCGGCCACTATCTCGGGATCGACAAGGAGAGGGCCCTCGTCGAGCTCGGGAAGCGCCACGAGCTCGGTGACCAGCTACTGGCCCGGAAACGACCCGAGCTCCTTGTCGACGACAGCTTTCGATTCGACCGCTTCTCCACCACGGCTTCCTTCGCGCTCGCCCACAGCCTCTTCACCCATCTTCCGCGGCCGGCCATCGAACTCTGCCTGCGCAACCTCCGGTCCTGGATAGAACCCGGCGGAGTCCTGATGGCGTCCTTCTTCGAATCCGAGCGACCCGTGCGCAACCCACTCCAGCCCCACGACCACGTCCGATTCGAGTACACGCGGAGCGAGATGCTCCGGATGGGCGAAGAAGCCGGCTGGAGGGCCGAGTATCGTGGCGGGTGGGACCATCCCCGCGGCCAGAGGCTCGTCCGCTTCGCGGCCGCCGAGGCGCCGGGAGAGGCTCTCGGATGACCAGCTCCGGCCCAGCCCGCGGCGTGCCGACCATGCCCGGCGCCGTGGCCTCCGCCTGGGTCGAGTCTCCAAGCTACTCCCTGCGTCGCTGGACGGTGCTCCGGGAGCTGCGGAGCCTTCCGAGAGGACGCCTGCTCGAGATCGGCTG
>CAZLBJ010000076.1:0-4735 GCA_964557755.1 uncultured Thermoanaerobaculia bacterium | reverse complement strand
CGCGACACCGGCCTCAAGTCCTACCGCTCGATCGTCTTCGAGAACATGCCGCGCACCGGGCCGCCGCCGGCCTTCGGCTCGTGGGCCGAGTACCAGTCGTTCGTCGACACCCTGGTGGTCACCCACTCGATCGACGACCCGACCTTCATCTGGTGGGACATTCGCCCGCACCCGAAGTTCCCGACCCTCGAGTTCCGCGTCTGCGACATCTGCACGAAGGTGGACGAGACGCTGTGCCTGGCGGCGCTGATCGTCGCCCTGGTCGCCAAGCTGATCGAGCTGCGGCGCATGAACCGCTCGTGGCGCAGCTACCGCCACGCGCTGATCTGCGAGAACAAGTGGCGCGCCCTGCGCTACGGCATCGACGGCAAGCTGATCGACTTCGGCCGCCGCGAGGAGGTGCCGGTGCGCGAGCTCGCCGCCGAGCTGCTGGAGCTGGTCGACGACGTCCTCGACCCGCTGGGCCTGCGCCGCGACGTCGAGTACGTCAACACCATCCTCGCCGAGGGCACCAGCGCCGACCGCCAGCTCGCCGTCTACCGCGAGCGCGGCGACCTCAAAGCGGTGGTCGACCACCTGATCGCCGAGACCCGCGCCGGCCTCGAGTAGCCCGCACCGATGGACGAGCCGGAGGTCATCGCACCCGAGCCCACCGTGGCGCAGGTGGCGGGCGACCGCGTGCACGGCTCGTCGTGGGTCTCGTTGCGCGCCCTGGAGGTGCTGCGCCACCGCGCCGCGGTGCTCGGGCGTGAGGTGGCGGCGGGGACGGCGCGGCCGCCGGCGGCCGCCGGCGAGCTGCGGGATCTGGCCGGCGAGCTGCTCGACGCCCGCCCGTCGATGGCCGCCGTCGCCAACCGCGTGCACCGCGCGATGAGCGCCGCCGTCGCCGCGGCGGCGAAGGCCGCCGATCCGCAGGCCGCCCTGCCCGCCGCGGTGGAGGCCGCCGCCGGGGACGAGCTCCGCCGCGCCGCCGAGGCCGACGAGGCCGCCGCCCGCCACGCCGCGGCGCTCGTCGCCGGCCGCACCGTCTTCACCCTGTCGCGCTCGGAGACGGTGAACGCGGCGCTGCTCGCCGCCGACCCGCCGCCGCGCGTGTGGGTGGCGGAGTCGGGGCCGCAGCGCGAGGGCGTGACGGTGGCGCGCCGCCTCGCCGCCGCCGGCCTCGAGGTGACGCTGATCGCCGACGCCGCCATCGCCGCCGCCGTTGCCGGCGAGCTGGCCGGCGGCCCCAACCTCGACCTGGTGCTGCTCGGCGCCGACACGGTGCTGCCCGAGGGCACGGTGGTCAACAAGGTCGGCTCCGCCGCGGCGGCGCTCGCCGCCCGCCGCGTCGACGTTCCCGTCTACGCCGTGGCGGCGCGCGACAAGCTGGACCCCGACGGCGCCTTCCGCAGCGAGGACGGCGACCCGGACGACCTGCTGCCGCTGGCGGCGGGGGAGGCCGGCCCGGCGCGCTGGGTGCCGCTCTTCGAGCCGGTGCTCGCGGACCTCGTGGCCGGTGTCGTCACCGAGGACGGCGTGCGCACCCCGGACGAGCTGGCGCGCGTCGCCGAGGAGCTGGCGGCGCTGCGCGAGTGGATGGAGTAGGAGGGCGCGCCCGCGGCCGGCTACGGGGCGACCACCGTCAGTCTGCCGCCGTCGAGCACCCGGAAGCCGTCCGTGAGCACCACGCGCTGGTAGGAGCGCAGCGTCACGTTGCCGGTCGCGCCCACCGCGTAGGCGTCGCCGGCGGTGAGCGTGCCGCAGGCGTCGTAGATCGCCGTCGCGGTGTCAGTGCCGTCGTCGAGGGTCAGGTCGTCGCACCCCGGCGCGTAGACCGCGGTCGCGGTGTGGTCGCCAGCCGGCATGCTGACGGCGTTGGTGACGAAGCCGCTGGCGTCGTCGGCGGTGCCGTCCCAGCCGGCGACGTGCCAGCCGGCCGCGGGTGCGGCGGTGAGCAGCAGCGTCTCGCCGGCGACGTAGGAGCCCGCCGGGCAGCCGGCCGAGGCCGCCGGCACAGCGGTCGGGTCGCTCCCCGAGCCGTCGTGCGCCAGGGTGAGCTCGCTGCAGCCGGCGAGCCGCGCCAGGCAGGCCGGCGCCGCCCCCGCCACCGCCTCGACGTGGGCGCGCATGCGGTCGGGCACGCGCTGCGGCAGCACGCCGTGCGGATGGCCGGTGCCGAAGGTGAGCGAGAGGTTGGAGAGGCCCGGCGACCGCAGGTGGCAGTAGCTCATCAGCGTGCCGCAGCCGGCGCCGGGGGCGGCGCAGGGGAGGCTGCCGGAGCCGGCGTAGCAGCCGGCCTGGCTGCCGTAGCACTGGTCGACCGGCTGCGAGCTGCCGCCGAGGCCGTTGTAGCAGTGGGTGTGCGGCGAGTTGAAGTTGTGACCGATCTCGTGGCTGGTGGCCACGATGTCCCACACCACGCTGGGGTCGTCGAGGTCGAAGTTGGCGTCCAGGCCGCCGCTGTAGCCGTAGTCGCCGCCGTAGGTGTCGATGGGCGCCATGCCCGGGCAGCCGCTGCCGATGTTGTAGGTGAACGGCCCGTTGCACAGGACGCCCACCCAGGCGACGCCCGCGTTCGTGCTCTTGCCGCTCAGGAAGTGGGCGAGGGTGCGCTCGACGCCGGTGCGGTGGGCGTTCCAGTACTGGCCGAACTCGAAGAGCCCGCAGCCGCCGGGGCTCTGCGCCCACGGATCGGCGGAGGTGGTCCACAGCGACAGGTGGCCCACCTGCAGGTCGGTGGCGATCTCGGCATCGTAGATCGCCGAGGCGTAGGCGAAGAGGTCGCCGACGTAGCCGGTGGCGGCGGCCGTGCTGCCGAACTTCTGGTAGAGCTCCCAGTCGGTCTCGACGGCGATGACGGCGGTGTAGGAGGTGCCGGGGAGGGCGGCGGTGGTCGACGCCGCCAGCTCGCGCCGCACCGGCGGGACGAGCAGCTCGTCGGTGGCGCAGTCGAAGGCGCCGGTGCCGGGGACTTCCGAGGCGTCGGCGGCGCGGGCCGCGAGGTCGGCGGGCGCGCCGCCAGCGGATGCCGGCCGGGCGCCGAGCACCCAGGTGGCGCCGCCCTGCTGCACGATGCCGCGCACCGCGCCGCCCTCCTCCCCGGCCGCGCGCACCGAGAGGACGGCGAGCGAGTCCGGGTCGCCGGCGACCGTGCCGCGGAACCAGGCGCCGCCGCGCGGCGCCGGCAGCGTCTCCTCGCCGCCGTCGTGGTGGACCACCACCACGGCGCCGGGGGTGAAGACCTCGAAGCGCGTCAGCTCGAGGGCGGCGGGCGGCTCGCCGGGCGCGAGCTCGACGCCGGACACCACCAGCCGGCCGCCGGGCTCGACCAGCCGCGCGGTCGCCGCCAGCTCGTCGAGCGCCCAGGCGCCGGCCAGCGCCTCGGGCGCGGCCGCCGCAGGGGTGGCCAGGGTGAGCGCCGCACACAGCGCCGCGGCGCACAGGATCGAACGGTACATCGGACCTCCGCCGGAAACTCCAGGAGACGCACCGGCCACGGCGAACGCGGGCGGCGCAACGAGACACGGTACCCTAACATGAAGATCGACGAATGGCCAATCCTGCATTTCTTGCGTCGTCGCCGTGCCGGCGTCAACGCCGGCGCGGCCGGTGCTCGGGGCGAGCGGTGAGCGGGTCCTCCGGCCAGGCGTGCTTGGGGTAGCGGCCGGCGAGCTCGCGGCGCACCTGCGGGTAGGTGTTGCGCCAGAAGCTGGCGAGGTCGCCGGTCACCTGCTGCGGCCGCCGGTTGGGGGCCAGCAGGTGGAGGAGGACCGGCACGCGGCCGCCGGCGACGCGCGGCGTCTCGGCGGCGCCGAACATCTCCTGGATGCGCACCGCCAAGACCGGCGGCCGGCCCGGCTCGTAGGCGAGGCGGACCTTGCTGCCGCGCGCCACCGCCACCCGCACCGGCGCCGCGCGCTCGAGGGCGGCGAGCTGGCGATGGTCGAGCATGCCGCGCAGCACGTCGAAGAGCGGCGCGCGGCGCAGCTCGTCGAGGGAGCGCCGGCCGCGGACGAGCGCCGGCAGCAGGGCGGCGAGGCCGGCGTCGTCGAGGACGGGAAGGTCCAGCTCGGGCCGCCAGCCGGCCAGCGAGCGCAGGCGGGCGAGGAACGAGGCCACCGGCTCCTCGTCGAGCGGCAGGACGCGCGCCAGGTCGGCGGCGGCGGCCGCGGCGAGGGCGCGCTCGGCCGCGGGGGCCAGCTCGGCGGTCACCGGCACCTCGTCCTCGGCCAGCACCAGGTCCTCCCAGCGCGAGCGGCGGTGGGCGACGGCGCGCCCGCGCCCGGCGTCGAAGGCGACCTCGACGGCGGTCTCCAGGCGCTCGGCCGGCAGCCACCCGGGCTCGATCGCCGACGCGGTCCACACCCGCGCCTCGCCGCCGCGCCGGCCGGCCAGCTCGACGGCCACGAAGAGCTCCGCGTCGCGCACCGCCGAGCCCTCGGCGAGCTCGACGCCGCGGCCGCCGACCATCACCGCCCGTGGCGAGCCGGGCTCGCGGCGGCGGCAGACGCGGTCGGGGAAGGCCGCCAGCACGGCGCGCAGCACCGCCTCGTCGGCGTCCGCCTCACGCCGGCGCTCCCCGCCTCGCCGCGGCGCCGCGACGCCCGGCGTTCTGGTCCCGTCGTCTCCGGCTTCCCGCGCCGAGGAGCCGTCCGCTGCGGCGGGCCCACCGTCCTCCCCGTCCAGGCCTGAGGTACCAGTTCCGTCCAGCCCTGAGGAGCCGCCGGAGGCGGCGTCTCGAAGGGCGTGCTCG
>CAZLBJ010000075.1:0-8720 GCA_964557755.1 uncultured Thermoanaerobaculia bacterium | reverse complement strand
GGCCGCGGCCGGGCGCGCCCGTCCCCGCGCTGGAGATTCGCGAGATGAGCCTGCGCGGCGCCTCCGCCCGCGGCCGCGCCGCCGGCCACGTGCTGGTGCGCTTCGCCGCCGGCCTGCCGGCGTGGCAGGAGGACACGGTGGCCGCCGGCCTCGGCGCGCCGCGCCTGCGCCGCGCCCGCTTCGGCGGCTTCAGCCGCGTCGAGGTGCCGCCGGGCGAGACCCCGGAGTCGCTGGTGCGCCGCTTCCGCGCTCACCCCTCGGTGGCCTGGGCGGAGGTCGACCCGCTGCTGCGCATCGCCGCCTCCGGCCGCGTCGCCGCCGCCGCCGCGGTGCCGAACGACCCCTTCTACCCGCGGCAGTGGCACATGCACCGCATCGGCGCCGCCGAGGCGCAGGACCGCAACCCGACCGACGGCGCCGGAGTGGTGGTGGCGGTGATCGACACCGGCGTCGCCGCCGGCAACGGCTCGCAGTTCCCGTCCCGCCGCGGCGCCGACCTCGAGGGCACCGCCTTCCTCCCCGGCTGGGACTTCGTGGACGACGACGCGCAGCCCTTCGACCTCGGCAGCGCCGCCGACCCCGACCGGCCGTTCTCGACGCCGCGCTTCGGCCACGGCACCTTCGTCGCGTCGGTGATCGCCGCCACGGTGGACAACAACCTCGCCGGCATCGGCGTCGCGCCGCGGGTGACGATCCTGCCGGTGCGCGTGCTCGACGTCGACGGCTTCGGCACCTCCTCGGACGTCGCCGAGGGCATCCGCTTCGCCGTCGACGCGGGCGCCGACGTCATCAACCTCAGCCTCGGCGGCTCGGGTATCGCGCAGGTGACGCGCGAGGCGCTGCAGCACGCCCGCAACCGCGGCGTGGTGGTGGTGGCCGCCGCCGGCAACGACGCCGAGGAGCCGGACGTCTTCGAGGACGAGCTGGGCAACGACGTCGCCTTCCCGGCGCGCATCGCGACGGTGATCGCCGTCGGCGCCACCGACTTCGAAGACGACCGCGCCGGCTACTCGAACTTCGGCCCCTCGCTCGACCTGGTGGCGCCGGGCGGCGGCGACACCGGCCGCGAGCTGCCCGGCAACGTGCGCGACGCCGTGCTGGCCACCAGCTTCATCTACGACCCGGTGGCCGACCAGGCGTTCTACGGCGGCTTCTGGGCCACCGGCACCTCCTTCGCCACGCCGCACGCCGCCGGCACCGCGGCGCTGCTGGTGGCGCTCGGCGTCGACGACCCGGACGAAGTGCGCGGCATGCTGGAGCTCACCGTCCGCCAGCTCCTCGGCGCGGGCTTCGACACCATGACCGGCCACGGCCTGCTCGACGCCGCCGCCGCCCACCGCGGCCTCGGCTTCGCCGACTGACCACCGCTCCGGGAGACCCGTCCATGCGCCGACCGCATCCGCTGCCCGTCCGCCTCGCCGCCGTCCTCGCCCTGCTGCTGCCGGCGGCGCTGCCGGCCGCCGCCCAGGAGCCCGCCCCGGTCCAGGAGCCCGCCGTCGCCCAGGAGGCCGCGCCGCCGCCGCCCGCCGTGTGGTCGGGCGGCTTCCGGCTCGGCCTCTTCGACATGGTCAACTCCGCGGACAGCTACGACGCCGTCTACGGCGACCCGATGCCGCAGGTCGGCGGCCAGCTCGAGCGCACGCGCGGCCGCCTGCGCTTCGCGCTGAGCCTGGACTACGGGATCGTCGAGGGCGAGCGGGTGTTCTTGACCAGCGGCGGCCCGCGCGGCATCGGCGTCGACGACGAGCTGACCTACCTGCCGCTGCACCTCACCGCCGCGTGGCGCTTCAATCCCCAGGCGCGCTGGGAGTGGTCGGCGGGCCTCGGCCCCTCGTTCCTCTCGTGGAGCACCGACCGCGTGAGCGGCAGCGGTGTCGGCGGCAGCGCGATGCTCGGCCTGCGCCGCCAGGGCGCGCGCTGGGACCTCGGCGGCGAGGCCCGCTGGTCGACCTTCCCTGGCGCCGTCGACACCGACCGCGGCGTCACCGCCTTCTACGACGAGGACGACCCGGGCGGCATCGCCCTGACTTTCCTCGCCCTGCGGCACTTCTGACAGGACCATGAAAGTTGCCGAACCTGCTACTAGCTGAGCTGAGCTACGCTAGCTAATCAACTATTACTTACTATAAACCATTTCATGAAGCATTTTAATTACTCGCCGCAACTCCTGATCGCTAGCTACAACCTGCTCAATCTTCTGAACCGAATACATGACCGTCGAGTGATGCTTGTCTCCGAAAAGCTTCCCGATTTCGGGGTAAGAAAGATCAGTAAGCCGCTTGCACAAGTACATTGCGATCTGACGCTGAAAAGCGAACTGCCGATTCTGGGTGCCCTTGACTTGTGCGTCCGTCAATCCATAATGTCTAGCGACAACCTCGATGACATCAGCTCCCCTCGGCTGTCTCTCCTCGGGGAATAGATCCGCAAGCGTTTCCTGAGCCAATGCTAAATTCAGCTCCCTCCCGGTCAACGAAGCAAACGCTGTCACTCGAGCATACAAGCCCTCGAGTTCCCGCAGATTCGATCGGACATGCCGGGCGATGTACTCCGCCACGTCTTGTCTGAGTTCAATATCCTCCGCCTCTGCTTTCCGCAACAGGATGGCGAGCTTAATATTTAAGTCCGGTGGTTGGATATCGGCAACCATGGCGCCGTCAAGAAAGCTTCGCAACCGATTATTAAGACCATCCATTTGCCGAGGATTCTCGCTGGCCGTGAAGACCACCTGCTTACCTGCCGAATCAAAGCCCAACGAAAACAGGAGCTCATCTTGCTCTTGCCGCCTCTCCTTCAAGGCTTGTAGATCATCGATCATGATTACGTCCCTGGCTCGATACTTCTCCCTCAGCTCCGACAAGCCATCATTCCGGATCGCATGACTGATCTCAAAGACTAAATCATCTGCGTTGACATACAAGACTCGCGATTGTGGCCTGCTGCTGCTGATCTCAGCCGCGATTGCATGCAACAAGTGTGTCTTTCCTGAACCACTATCCCCATAGATAACGAGTGGACTATATCGGCCTATAGACTTGTTCGCAACGGCGCGCGCCGACGCCAAGGCGAGGGCATTCGATGGACCTTCAACAAAGGTGGCGAACCTGTAGCGAGGATTTAGACGAAGCTCTACGCTTCTCCTAGTAGACCTGACCTTAACTTCCTCTTCTGTTTTTGTTTTCCTACTCTTACGGAGTGCATCGAGGAACTCCCTCATCGAGCTGAACCTGTCCTCTGGTTTGAATGCAGATGCACGTTCCAGCGGTCCTCTGAAGGCGGTTTCAACTGACAACTGCTGTATGAACTCGGCGGGATTGCGGACCAGGATTGGAGGTAGGTCACGCCCGTAAAGGCTGAACATCATTGTCATTGCGAGTGAATAGATATCTGCTGAAACGCCAACCCGGCTGCCGTCAGTAAGGCACTCTGGAGCTGCATACAGGTAGGTCCCCATCATCGCGGCCGTGCGAGTACCACCAGTAGTGTCGAGCGCATGGACAAGATCGAAATCGGTCAGCTTCAGCTCGCCCACCGCATCGAGAAGAATGTTAGCAGGCTTGACATCCCTATGAATTAGGCCTCGGACATGGGCATGGTGAAGAGCCTCCCCAACAGTCAGCAAGCCATGGAACGCCTGAAGCCGCCCCAACTTGCCATTCAATATCGCAGTCCGGAGATCTCCACCGGGGAAGTACTGCATGACAAAGAACTTAAAGCCCTCGTCAGCGCACTCAGGAGTAAGAACCCGCACCACGCCGGGGTGGTCCAACTGCGCCATTTTTCGTGCACCACGGAAGAAACGCTCCACACGACTTTGATCTTCGTGGTGCTGTCCATGTAGAATTTTAAGGGCGACAACTTCATGATCCTGAATGTCTTCGGCACGCCAAACTGTCGCGAATCCCCCGTAGCCTCGACGCTCAACCAGCAGATAGCGATCAGCGAGGATATCTCCCACCTCAAGACTTGGACCGCTTCTCATTCGCCTTTTGAGACTGAGAATCACTGAAAGCGAGTCACCGCTGTCCTCCCCTCGCTGACGTAGTTCTGCATATCGTTCTAGTTGCCGCTGAAGCTCCAAGGATAACCGCTCAAACTCTGCACTCTTGAACTTTGGGCTGGTCCTAGCCATTCCTCTGGAGAGGTCGCTCCGAACTCGACGAGGCGGTAGTTGTCGAACTCGACCTAGCGGAGGAACTAACAATTCGGACTGGCCCGTCAGCACGCGATACAGTTTCTCGTACTGGTCATTCAGCACATATCGCGTCGACCCCTTTAAGATCAGTGGAATGGCCGCCACCTCACCCACATTAAAGACAACAGGAATGAACTTCTCGTTCGCGTGTTCCGCTTCGAATAAGATTTGTGTGATGACAGCACCTTCCCATTTAGCTCCCTTCCCTCCGGGCGGCGCCGCCGCACCTTCAAACCGCTCTGCATATGTTGGAGTGCATACAAGCAAAACTCGATCAGCCTCCTTGATCTGGTTCACCATCCAGCGAGGCCACCCTTCGGCTGGAGTCTCGAGGTAGAGATCGAGAATAGCATCGACGCCGTCGTGCCGTAGTCGCTGCGCGAGCATAAGTACCCTATGCTGATGCTCCGGGCTGTCGTGGGAATAGCTGATGAAGACGCGCATGATGTCACCCTCGTTGCTGATCTTTAAACCATTGCTGCTATAGGCTCAAGAATCACCATCTTCACCATCACACTTCTCACGTGTCACTTCGGATGCTCGGCGTTAGAAACGCTCGACCTAGTGATCCCGTCGGAAAACTCGCGTGCTCGCCCCTGAAGGTCCAGTTCGAGGATCAGCTGATCACTTCGCACGATCTGTCCTCACCGCCGCTGTCGCGCCCGGGCGTTGCGCAGGATGGTGGCGGCGCCGGTGAGGCGCTGGATGCGGCGGTTGCGGTCCTGGAGAGCCGGGGTGTCGTCGAGGGAAGGCTGCTCGCCGCGGACACCGCGGAGCTGGCGCTCGAGCTCGAAGGAGATCTTGTCGAGCTGGACGACGTCGAAGGCCCGGAAGGTGCGGTCGGTGACCAGCAGCACGCCGGACGCGATGTCCTTCGCCATCGCCCACGGGCTGCCGCCGGGGAAGCTCGCCATGTGTGGATCATAGCCGCTGCCGGCGCCCCGGCCTGGTGTAGGATGCCGCGCTCACGGGACGCGGCCGTACGGGCTCGACCCGACGCGTGCTCGAGGAGTTGGACGTGCAACGACGTACAAGGTCATGGATCGCGAGCCTGTTGGCAGCTGCGGCCGTGCTGCCGGCCGCCGGACAGCTCCGCGTGGCGGAGCCGATCGCCAATGGCCTCACCACCTCCGCCTTCCCCACCGTCGGCCTGCTGCTCAACGACGTGGCCGGCACGTGCTCGGGCACTCTGATCGGCTGCTCGGCGTTCCTCACCGCCGCCCACTGCATCTGCGACGTGCGCCTGTCCGGGGAGCAGTGCCGCTCGCGCAGCGACCTCACCGACCCCGCCCGCCAGCTCGTGTTCTTCCAGCACGCGGGCTTCTTCGAAGTGCAGAGCGTGGAGGTGCACCCGGAGTACGAGTTCGGCACGCGCGGCGACCTCGCCGTCCTCCGCCTGGCCAGGCCGGTCACCGGCGTCCGCCCCTCGCCGGTCAACGGCACCGGCAAGCCGCAGCCGGGCACCACCGGCTCGATCGCCGGCTTCGGCCGCGCGCCCGACCTCGACCTGCCGAGCGGCGTCAAGCGCGCCGGCGAGGTCACCGTCGCCGCCTGCACGCTGCCCGGCCTCGGGCGCGACGCGCACGTCTGCTGGCGTTTCGCCGCGCCGCTCGGCCCCGCCGGCGAGGACTCCACCACCTGCAACGGCGACTCCGGCGGCCCCCTCTTCGTGCGCCAGGCAGGCGGCCTCGTCGTCGCCGGCGTCACCTCGGGCGGCTTCGACTGCGTGCCGCCCGACTACGCGTTCGACGCCGACGTGCACCGCGACCTCGGGTGGATCGCCTCGGTCGCCGGACGGCTCGGCGGCGCCTCCTGCGGCGCCGGCCTGGTGCCGGCCGACGAGCCGCCGACGAGCTACCTCGCGGCCACCGACGAAGCCGGCGCGGCGGCGCTTCGCTACACCGTCGAGGTGCCGCCGGGGGCTCGCCAGCTCCGCGTCGCCGTCAACGCCCCCGTCGCCCCGGGGCACGACCTCGACCTCTTCCTGCGCCATGGAGCGCCGGCCGGCCCGGAGCACCACGACTGCCGCTCCAACGGAGCCGCGACGCTCGCCTACTGCCAGGCCGACGACCCGCAGCCGGGCACCTGGCACGTCCTCGTCGCGCCCTCGCTGCACGGCGGCTCGCTGGTGCAGACGACCGCCACGGTGCTCGCCGCCCGCGAAGCCGCCGGCTGCGACGCCGGCGCCGACGCCGTCTACCTCGGAGGCGGGCGCTTCCGCGTCGACGCCTGCTGGACGACCGGCTCCGGCGCTTCGGGTATCGCCAAGCTGGCCCGCCAGGAGGGCCGCGGCGCCACGCTTTGGTTCTTCGACGCCGCCAACCCGGAGCTCTTCCTCAAGGTCCTCGACGCCTGCGGTGCACCGTTCGACGCTCACTGGGTGTTCATCGCGGGATTGACCGACGTCGAGGTCGAGGTGAAGGTCACGGACGTCGTGGGCGGCATCTCGAAGGTGTACCGGAACCCGCAGGGGCGGCCCTTCGTCTCGGTGCAGGACACGGCCACCTTCACCGCCTGCCCCTGAGACGCTGCGAAGGAATCCCGCCGCGCCGCCGGATGGTATGCTCCACCCCGGGTGCGCCGGCACGGGCCGCGCACCCTTTTTGCCGTCCCCGCAGCGTCGAGCCCGAACCCAATCTCGAGCCCCGCAAGGAGGTCATTCCGTGAGCCGCTTTCCCGGTGTGGATTTCGTCGACTTCGACGCCCTGCTCAGCGACGAGGAGCGGCTGGTGCGCGACACCGTCCGCGCCTTCGTCGACGACAGGGCGATGCCGCTGATCACCGAGGCGCACCGCGAGGCCCGCTTCCCGATGGAGCTGGTGCCCGAGATGGCGGAGCTCGACCTCTTCGGGGCGACGATCGACGAGTACGGCCTGCCCGGCCTCAACAACGTCGCCTACGGCCTGATCATGCAGGAGCTCGAGCGCTGCGACTCCGGCCTGCGCAGCTTCGTCTCGGTGCAGAGCGCGCTGGTCATGTACCCGATCCACACCTTCGGCTCGCAGGCGCAGCGCGACCGCTGGATCCCGGCCCTGGCGTCCGGCGAGGCGATCGGCTGCTTCGGCCTCACCGAGCCCGACTTCGGCTCGAACCCCGGCGCCATGCGCACCACCGCCCGCCGCGACGGCGACTCGTGGGTGCTCAACGGCTCGAAGCAGTGGATCACCAACGGCACGCTGGCCGACGTCGCCGTGGTGTGGGCGAAGACGGACGACGGCGTGCGCGGCTTCCTGGTCGAGAAGGGCACCCCCGGCTTCACCGCCAGCGACCAGCACGGCAAGTTCTCGCTGCGAGCGTCCACCACCTCCGAGCTCGGCTTCTCCGACTGCCGCATCCCGGCGGAGGACCTGCTGGCGGAGACGAGCGGCCTCAAGAGCCCGCTGATGTGCCTCAACCAGGCGCGCTACGGCATCGCCTGGGGCGGCCTCGGCGCGGCGATGGATTGCTTCGTCTGCGCCCGCGACTACGCCAAGGAGCGCATCCAGTTCGGCGGCCGGCCGATCGCCGCGCACCAACTCGTGCAGGAGAAGCTGGTGTGGATGCTGAGCGAGATCACCAAGGGGCAGCTCCTGGCGCTGCAGCTCGGGCGCTTGAAGGACCAGGGGCGCCTCAAGCACCAGCACGTGTCGCTCGGCAAGCGCAACAACGTGTGGGTGGCGCGCGAGTGCGCCAAGTTGGCCCGCGAGATCCTCGGCGCCAACGGCATCGTGGACGACTACCCGGTGATCCGCCACATGCTCAACATCGAGTCGGTGTACACCTACGAGGGTACGCACGACATCCACTGCCTGGTGCTCGGCGAGGCGATCACCGGCATTCCGGCCTTCGAGCCGCCGCCGGCGCCGGTCAGGAAGGCGAAGCCGGCGCCGACGCCCGAACCGGCCACGGTGGGAGGGAAAGCCTGATGCTGATCGACCGCGCTCTCGAGCAGGACTTCATCCGCGTCACCGAGCAGGCGGCGATCGCCGCCGCCCGCACCATGGGCCACGGCGACAAGACGTGGTCGGACCAGATGGCCGTGGAGGCGATGCGCCGGGAGATCGACGACCTGGCGATCGCGGCACGCATCGTCATCGGCGAGGGCGAGCGCGACCAGGCGCCGATGCTCTTCATCGGCGAGGAGCTGGGCAAGAAGCGCGGCGACGACGGCGCCACCAGCGTCGACATCGCCGTCGACCCGCTGGAGGGCACCAACCTCTGCGCCTACGGCATCAACGGCGCGGTGGCGGTGCTCGCCGCCTCCGAGCGCGGCGGCCTGCTGCACGCGCCCGACACCTACATGGACAAGATCTGCGTCGGGCCGACGGCGAAGGGCGTCATCCACATCGACGCGCCGGTGGCCGAGAACCTGCGCAACATCGCCCGCGCCTTCCGCCGCGACGTCGACGAGCTGGTGGTGGTGGTGCTCGACCGCGACCGCCACAGCCAGCTCATCCAGGACATCCGCGACGCCGGCGCGCGCATCCGCCTGATCCGCGACGGTGACCTGTCGGCGGCGGTGGCGGCCGCCATCCGCGGCACCGGC
>CAZLBJ010000074.1:0-2978 GCA_964557755.1 uncultured Thermoanaerobaculia bacterium | reverse complement strand
GAAGGCGAGGACGGCGAGGCCGGCGGCGAGGGCGTCGAGGGCTCCGAACCGGCGGCCGCCACGACCGGCGGCGAAGCGGCGGGCGGCGAAGGCTCGGCCGACGGCGGCGAGGGGAGCGGCGCGTCCGGCCGGTGAGCGACCGACCGCCCCTCGCTCCGCCGCCGGCCGGGCGCCTCGCGCGCCGGCCGTCCCACCCGCTAGACTCGCCGCCGAAACCGGCGAGGCCGGGCACGTCTTCGTTCCAGCCATCGTTCCACCCGCTGCGGACTGCACAGAGGCTCCTTCCATGACGCTGAAGCCCCGTTCGTCCTCCCTTGCCGGCCTTTTCGTCGTTGTCGTTTTCGCAGCTCTCGCCAGCGCCGGGCTCGCCGCGCCCGCCGCGGCCACCGAGGTCAAGATCTTCCAGTCCAGCTCGCAGCGCGCCTTCCTCGCCGGCACGCTCGAGGGCATCTCGGTCGACACCCTCGGCCGTCTGCGCCTCGCCGACGCGGTCGAGCGGCTGACCGCGGTCGACGAGCCGTTCCTGCTCTCCGCCGCCGCGCACCCGGAGGGCTGGGTGGTCGGCACCGGCAACGCCGGCCGCGTGCTGCTGGTGCGGCGCTCCGGCGAGGTGGAGGAGCTGTTCGCCGCCGAGGAGCCGGAGATCTTCGCCGTCGCCGCCGACGCCGACGGCACGGTGTGGGCCGGCGCCTCGCCCGGCGGCAAGCTCTACCGCATCCCGCCGCCCGGCAGCGGCGGCGAAGCAGAGGAGTGGCTGGACACCGGCGAGACCTACGTGTGGGCCATCGAGCGCACCGCCGGCGGCGACCTGCTGCTCGCCACCGGCACCCAGGGGCGCCTCGTGCACGTCACCGGCAAGGGCGCCGGCAGCGTCGTCTACGACAGCGACGACACCCACCTACGGTCGCTCCTGGTGCTGCCGGACGGCGACGTCATGGTTGGCACCGCCGGGGAGGGCTGGATCCAGGTGCTCACCCCCGCGGCCGGCGACGGCGAGTGGGCGGTGCGCACCCTCTACGACGCCGCCGAGCCCGAGGTGGTGGCCTTCGCCGCGGCGCCGGACGGCACCCGCTACGCGGCGGTGGCGGCGTCGGAAGCGAGCCTGGTCGACCTCGCCCAGGCCGGCGGGTCTTCCGGCCAGGGCCAGGGGCAGGGCGGCGACGGGGAGGACGAGGACGACGAGGACGACGGCGGCGTCAGCGTCACCGTCAGCGCTTCCGGCGCCGCCGCCGACCCGCAGGTCACCGGCAGTCGCCGCGCCGGCTTCCGAGGCCCGCGCAGCCAGGTGCTGAAGATCTCGCCCGCCGGCCTGGTCGAGACGCTGTGGCGCTTCGAGGAGGAGACGGTCTTCGACCTGCTGCACCACCGCGGCCGCCTGTGGGTGGCCAGCGGCATGGACGGCAAGCTCTACGCCTGGAACGGCACCCAGATGGTGCTCGAGAAGGACGTCGACGAGCGCCAGGTGGTGGCGCTCCTGCCCGACGAGCCCGGCCCCGCGTTCGCCACCACCAACGCCGCGGCGCTGTTCCGCGTCAGCGGCGGCACCGAGCGGCAGGGCACCTACACCAGCGCCGCCCTCGACGCCGAGCAGGTCTCGCGTTTCGGCACCTTCCGCTGGCGCGGCGAGGTGCCGCGCGGCGCCGAGGTCGAGGTCTCCTTCCGCAGCGGCATCTCGGCCGAGCCGGACCGCACCTGGTCGGCGTGGACGCCGTGGGTGCGGGTGCCGCCGGACGACGAGCGCGGCGGCGAAGTGTCGATCGGCGGCGTGCCGCACGGCCGCTACGCGCAGTGGCGCGCCCGCCTGGCCGCCGCCGACGGCCGCTCGCCGCTGATCTACGGTACCGAGCTGACCTACCGCCAGGAGAACCTGCGGCCGCGCATCGAGCGTCTCGAGGTGCTGCAGCCCGGCGAGATCCTGGTGCCCGCCAACTTCAATCCCGGCAACCAGGCGTTCGAGCCGGCCAGCCCGCGCCCGGACGGCGTCTTCACCACGCTGGAGGAGGCGACCGGCGACGGCGACCTGCGCCTGAAGTCGCTGTGGAAACCGGGCTACCGCTCGCTGCGCTGGCAGGCGGAGGACGCCAACGGCGACGAGCTGGTCTACCGCCTGGCGGTGCGCCCCGCCGGTGGGGCGGCGGACGAGGCCGAGCCGGAGGCGGCGGCGGGCGGCGGCTGGCTGGAGATGGCCGCCGACCTCGACGAGGACCACTACGTCTTCGACGCCCGCGTGCTGCCCGACGGCGTCTACCGCTTCCGCCTCGAAGCCTCCGACCGCCCGGCCAACCCCGCCGGCGCGGCCCTCGACGCCGAGCGGCTGAGCGAGCCGGTGGTGGTCGACCACACGCCGCCGGCCCTGGTGGCCGTCGAGCGCGCCGGCTCCGGCCGTCTGCGCGTGCGCGTCGAGGACGCCTGGAGCCCGCTCACCGAGGCCGAGCTGTCGGCCGACGCCGGCGACTGGCGGGCCCTGCGTCCCGAGGACGGCCTGCTCGACGGCCGCGGCGAGAGCTTCCTGGTCGAGGCGCCGGAGGGCGCGCGCCTTCTGCTGCTGCGCCTCTCCGACGCGGCATACAATGGCGTCACCTATGACCTGCTGGCCCACGTCCGCTGACCCTGGAGCCCCGCCGTGGCGGTGAAGCGCATCGCCGTCTACCCGGGCTCCTTCGACCCGATCCACAACGGCCACCTCGACATCATCGAGCGCATGGTGCCGGGGTGGGACGAGGTGGTGGTGGCGGTGCTCGACAACCAGGCGAAGAGCCCACTCTTCACCGTCGCCGAGCGCGTGGAGATGATCCGCGGCCTGGTGGCGCGCCACCCGACCTGCCGCGTGGAGAGCTTCTCCGGCCTGCTGGTGGACTTCATGGACCACCTCGGCGCCCGCCTGGTGGTGCGCGGCCTGCGCGCTGTCTCCGACTTCGAGACCGAGTTCCAGATGGCGCTGATGAACCGCCGCCTCAACCCGCGGGTGGAGACGGTGT
>CAZLBJ010000073.1:0-3870 GCA_964557755.1 uncultured Thermoanaerobaculia bacterium | reverse complement strand
CTCTTCGAGCATTCGACGGTGGCGAGGCTCGCCGCCCGCGTCGACCAGCTCGCCGCCGGCGGCCCGGGCGCCGGCCACGCCGCCGCCGAGCCGCCGCCGGTCGTCCGCGCCCGCCGCGACCGGCCGCTGCCGCTCGCCTTCCCGCAGGAGCAGGTGTGGCTGATCCACCGCCTCGACCGCGAGAACCTGGCCTACAACTTCCAGTACACGGTGCGCTTCCGCGGCCCGCTCGACCACGCGACGCTGGAGCGCGCCTTGAGCGAGATCGTGCGCCGCCACGAGTCGCTGCGCACCACCTTCCCGGCGGTCGACGGCGAGCCGGTGCAGGTGATCCACTCGCCGTGGCCGGCGCGGGTGCGGCGCGTCGACCTGACCGCCCTGCCGGCCGAGCGCCGCGAGGCGATGGCCGAGCGGCTGGTCCACCGCCTGGTGCGCAAGAGCTTCGACGTCACCCGGCTGCCGCTCCTCGAGTGGACGTCGATCGCGATCGCCGCCGACGATCACCTCTTCGTCCAGGCCGAGCAGCACTTCGTCCACGACGGCTGGTCGATCGGCGTCTTCCTGGGCGAGCTGGAGGCGATCTACCCCGCCTTCCGCGACGGCCGGCCGTCGCCGCTCCCCGAGCTGCCGGTGCAGTACGCCGACTTCGCCGTGTGGCAGCGCGGGTGGATGCAGGGCGCCGCGCTCGAGGAGCAGCTCTCCTACTGGCGCCGGCAGCTCGCCGATCCACCGCCGCCGCTGGAGCTGCCGGCCGACCGGCCGCGCGGCCGCCGCCAGAGCTTCCGCGGCGACCGCCTCGACGTCGACGTGCCACCGGCGCTCTACGCCCGCCTGCGCGAGCTCGGCCGCCGCGAGGGCTGGACCCTCTTCATGCTGATGACCGCCGCCTTCGAGGCGCTCCTGGCGCGGCTCTCCGGGCGCAGCGACTTCCTGCTCGGCAGCGCGGTCGCCAACCGCCGGCGGCGCGAGATCGAGCCCTTGATCGGCATGGTCGTCAACACCCTCGTGCTGCGCGCCGACGTCGCCGGCGACCCCAGCTTCCGCGAGCTGGTCGGCCGCGTGCGGCAGGCGGCGCTCGGCCTCCAGGCCTATCCGGACCTGCCCTTCGAGGCGCTGGTCGCCGATCTGCAGCCGGAGCGCGACCTGTCGCGCAACCCGCTCTTCCAGCACATGTACAGCTTCCACGACGCGCCGGTCCCCGACCTCGACTTCGGCGGCGGGCTCACCGGCGACCTCGTCGAGCGCCACAACGGCTCGGCGAAGACCGACTGGAACGTGATCGTCAAGCCGCGCGGCAGCCAGCGGCTCGGCCGCGCGCCGCGCGACGAGGACCAGATGCTGCGCGTGCTGTGGGAGTTCTCCACCGACCTCTTCGACCGCGCGACGATCGAGCGCACCTGGGGCTCGTACCTGGCGCTGCTCGAGGCGCTGGCCGACGACCCCGACCGCACGGTGGCGCGGGTGCCTCTCTCGACCGTCGCCGAGCGCCGGCAGCTCGCCGCCGCGCACGACACCCGGACGCCGCTGCCCGACCTCGACCTCGCCCGCGAGGTGGCGGCGCGGCGGGCGGCGGCGGCGGCGCCCCCCGTCGCCCCGCGCGACGCCGGCGAGCGGAGGGTCGCCGAGCTCTGGGCCGAGGTCCTCGGCCTGCAGGGGAGCTCGGCGTTCGGCGTCCACGACGACTTCTTCGCGCTCGGCGGACACTCCCTGCGCGCCTCCAGGGCGGCGGCGCGGGTGGGCGACGCCTTCGGCGTCGAGCTCGAGCTGCCCGACGTCTTCGAGAACCCCACCGTCGCCCGCCTCGCCGCCCACGTCGGCGAGAAGCTGGCCGCCGGCGAGCGGGCCGAGCCGATCCCCCGCCTGGGCGACGCCGAGAAGGCGGCCGGCGTGCCGCTGTCCTTCGCCCAGGAGCGGCTGTGGCTGATCGACCAGCTCATCGCCCGCCGCTCGACCTACCACGTCGCCCGCGCCTGGGTGTGCCGCGGGCCGCTCGACCGCGGCGCGCTGGCGGCGGCGCTGGCCACGGTGGTGGCGCGGCACGAGGCGCTGCGCACGGCGCTCGTCGCCGCCGGCGCGGGGCCGGTGCAGCGGGTGGCGTCGGCGGCGCAGACGGTGCCGGACCTGCCGCTGCGCGACCTCGCCGCGCTCCCCGCCGGGCGCCGCGCCGAGGTCGAGCGCCGGCTGGTCGCCCGCCTCGTCGAGGCGCCCTTCGACCTCGGCCGGGCACCGCTCCTGCGCGCCGCGCTGCTGCGCCGCGAGGCCGGGGAGCACCTCGTCGTCCTCGTCCTCCACCACCTGGTCGCCGACGGCTGGTCGATGCCGCGGCTCGCCGCCGAGATCGGCGAGGCCTACCGCGCGCGGCTCGCCGGCGAGACTCCCGACCTGCCGGCGCTGCCGGTGCAGTACGCGGACTACGCGTCGTGGCAGCGCCGGAGGCTGACCGGCCGCCCGCTCGACCGCCTCGCCGCTTTCTGGCGCCAGCAGCTCCACGACGCGCCGCGGCGGACCGCGCTGCCGGCCGACCGGCCTCCGCAGGCCGAGCGCAGCCTGACGGGCGGGCGGGTCGAGGCGCACCTCGACGCCGCCGCCGTCGAGCCGCTCCGCCGCGTCGCCCGCGAGCTGCGCGCCACCCTCTTCATGGCGCTCCTCGCCGGCCTCGCCGCGCTCCTCGGGCGGCTCGGGCGGCAGGACGACGTGGTGATCGGCACCCCGGTCGCCGGCCGCGGCCGCCGCGAGGTCGAGGACCTGATCGGCTTCTTCGTCAACACCGTGGCGCTGCGCACCCGGCTCGGCGCCGGCCCCGACGGCCGGCTCCCCGGCTTCGCGGCGCTCCTCGACCGTGTGCGCCGCACCACGCTGGCCGCCTTTGCGCACCAGGAGATGCCGTTCGAAAGGCTGGTCGAGCTCTTGGCGCCGGAGCGCGACCTCGGCTATTCGCCGCTCTTCCAGGTCACCCTGGCGCTCGAGGCGGGCGGCGCCGAGGTGCCGGCGCTGGCGGGCTGCGTGGTGCGGCCGCAGCCGGTGCCGCGCCGCGAGGCGCACTTCGAGCTGACCCTGTTCGCCGGCGAGCGCGCCGACGGCGGCCTCGACCTCGCCTTCACCTACGACGCCGACCTGTTCGACGCCGCCACCGTCGAGCGGTTGGCCGCGCAGCTCGGCCGTTTCCTCGCCGCCGCCTGCGCCGATCCCGACCGGCCGTTGGCGCGGCTGGCGCTGCTCGACGCGGCGGAGCGGCGGCAGCTCGTGGCGGCGGCGCGGCCGGCGGAGGTCGGGGGCGACGAGTCCAGCCTCCCCGCCCGCGTCGCCATCTGGGCGCGGGAGCGCCCGGCGGCGGTGGCGCTGGTCGCCGACGATGTCGAGCTGACCTGGGCGGAGCTGCTCGACCAGGCGCAGCGCCTCGCCCGCCACCTGCACGAGGTCGCGCCGCTGGCGGCGGAGACGCCGGTCGCCGTCTGCCTCGACCGCTCGCCGGGGCAGGTGGTGGCGATCCTCGCCGTCCTCGCGGCCGGCGGCGCCTGCCAGCCGCTCGACCCCGACGAGCCGGCCGAGCGGCTGGCGGAGCGGCTGGCCGCGAGCGGCGCGGCGCTGGCGATCGCCGGCCGCGGCACCGTCGAGCGACTGCGCAAGGCGGAGGCGCTGCTGGCGCCCGGCGGTGGGCAGACGCGCGGCGCGGCGTCGAGCGCCGGAGCCGACCGCGGCGTGCCCGGCGGCTCCGCCGGCACCGCGGGGGCGGCCGCGGCGAGCGCCGGCCGGCCGGACCTGCTCCGCATCGTGCTCGTCGAGGACGGTGCGGCCGCACCTGGCGCGCAGGCCCCGGCAGGGCAGGCGGAATCGGCGGTGTGGCCGCCGGCCGCCGGCGAGGCGGTCGCC
>CAZLBJ010000072.1:0-4967 GCA_964557755.1 uncultured Thermoanaerobaculia bacterium | reverse complement strand
CCCCCGCCGCCTCGCCGAGGCGGTCGCCGCCGGCCCCGGCACCGTCGCCCTCGGCACCCCCTGCCGCCGCCTGCTGCGCGACGGCGACCGCCTGCTGCTGGAGACCGCCGCCGGCGAGCTGCGCGCCCGGCGCGTCGTCCTCGCCACCCCCTCGGCGGCCACCGCCGGCATCCTCGACGAGGCCAGCGCCGGCGACAGCCGTGCCTTCGAGCAGGTGCCGTACGCGCCGGTGGTGGTGGCGCTGCTCGGCGTCGCCCGCGCCCAGGTCGTCCACCCGCTCGACGGCTTCGGCTTCCTGGCGCCGCGCCGGGCTGTTGGCGGCACGGCTCTGCGCATCCTCGGCTGTCTGTTCACCTCGTCGTTCTTCCCCGGCCGCGCGCCGGCCGGCCACGCGGCGCTCACCGCCTTCGCCGGCGGCCGCACCGACCCCGCCGTCCTCGACCTGCCGGACGACCGCCTGCTGGAGCTGTTCCGGCGCGACCTCGCCCGCGCCCTCGGCCTCAGCGGCGAGCCGCTCGTCGCCGAGCTGCGGCGCTGGCCGCGCGCCATCCCGCAATACGAGGTCGGCCACGGCCGCTTCGCCGCCCTCGCCGCCGACCTCGAGCGCCGCCTGCCGGGCCTGACGCTGGCCGGCAACTACCTCCACGGCGTCTCGGTGCCCGACCGCATCGAGCGCGGCGCCGCCGTCGCCGAGGCGATCCTCGGACGCCGCGCGGGGACCGCCGCGTGATCCAGCTCGTCGACGTCGCAGCCGGCACCACGCTCGACGAGTACGAGGCGCACGCCGCCCTCGCCCGCCCGGTGCAGGAGCTGCGCGCCGAGGCGCGGCACCTCGCCGGCTCGCTCGCCGGCCGCCGCCTGTGGATGGTGAACTCGACGCCGCAGGGCGGCGGCGTGGCCGAGATGCTGCCCAAGCTGGTGTCGCTGCTGCGCGAGCTGGGCGTGGCCACCGAGTGGGCGGTGCTCGGCACCGCCGAGCCGCGCTTCTTCGACCTCACCAAGCGGCTGCACAACGCCATCCACGGCGTCGGCGCCACCGCCTTCGACGCCGCCGACCGCGAGGTCTACGAGGCGGTCAACCGCGAGAATGCCGACGACCTCGCCGCCCGCCTGGCGCCCGGCGACCTGCTGGTGGTGCACGACCCGCAGCCGATGGCGATGGGCTCGATGCTCGCCGGCCGCCTCGACCTCCAGGCGGTGTGGCGCTGTCACATCGGGCTCGACGGCGAGAACGCCTCGACGCGGGCGGCCTGGGAGTTCCTGGCGCCGTACGCCGCCGCCTACCACTGCTCGGTGTTCTCGGCGCCGGAGTACATCAGCCTGTTCCCGCCGCACCGGGCGACCATCATCCACCCGGCGATCGACCCGCTGTCGAGCAAGAACCGGCCGCTGTCGTCGGTGCGCACCACCGGGGTGCTGGCCAACGCCGGGCTGGTGGACGGCCACCACCCGGTGCTGACACCGCCGTTCGAGCAGCAGGCGGCGCGGCTGGCCGGCGACGGCACCTTCGTGCCGGCCGCCGGCGCCGGGTCGATCGGCCTGCTGTTCCGGCCGATCGTCACCCAGGTGTCGCGCTGGGACCGCCTGAAGGGTTTCCTGCCGCTGCTCCACGGATTCGGCCGCATGAAGGAGCTGCGCGGCCACCTCGCCGCTCCCGGCAGCCGCCACGCCCGCCGCCTGGAGATCGTGCGCCTGGTGCTCGCCGGCCCCGACCCGGCGTCGATCCAGGACGACCCCGAGGGGCGGGAGGTGCTCGCCGAGCTCACCGGCGCCTACCGCGGCCTCGCCCCCGAGGTGCAGGCCGACATCGCCCTGCTGTCGCTGCCGATGGCGTCGCGGCGCCAGAACGCGCTGATGGTCAACGCCCTGCAGCGGGCGTCGTCGGTGGTGGTGCAGAACTCGCTGGAGGAGGGCTTCGGGCTCACCGTCACCGAGGCGATGTGGAAGTCGGCGGCGATCCTCGGCTCCTCGGCGTGCGGCATCCGCCAGCAGGTGCGCGACGGCGTCGACGGCCGCCTGGTGGCCGACCCCTCCGACGCCGAGGAGGTGTGCGAGACGCTCAACGCCATGCTCGCGGCGCCGGAGGAGCGCGCCGTCTGGGGCCGCAACGCACGCCGCCGCGTGCACGACGAGTTCCTGGTCTTCACCCAGGTGTCGCACTGGCTGCGCCTGCTGGCGCGCATGGCGGAGGAGGCGTGAGCGCCGAGCCGCTGGCGCCGCGCCAGATCCGTCTGCGCGTGGTGCCGCCGGCCGGCGAGCCGTGGGACTACGTGCCGCGCGGCGAGGCGGTGGTGGTCGGCCGCGCGCTGGAGTGCGACCTGGTGATCGCCGACGCCTTCCTGTCGCGCCAGCACGCCCGCCTGGTGCTCGCCGGCGGCGGCTGGCGGGTCGAGGACCTCGGCTCGCGCAACGGCACGCAGGTCAACGGCCGGCGCATCGAGGGGCAGCGGCCGCTCGTGCCCGGCGACGTGGTGAGCCTCTCCGGCAGCACGTTGGAGGTGCACGGCGGCGACGGCCCGCCATCGGCCACGGAGTGGTCCGCCGCCACCACCGGCGACGCCACCTACTTCCTCTCCGCCAAGGAGCTGCTCGAGTCGCAGCAGGTGCCGATTCCGCCGGAGGGCGCCGCCGAGAGCACCGCCGAGGACGTGCGCCGCTGGGCCGAGCGGCTGCGCGTGGTCAACGAGGTGCACCGCGACCTCGGCCGCTCGCTCGACCTCGACGAGCTGCTCGAGCGCCTGCTCGACCGCGTCTTCGACCACCTCGGGCCGGAGCGCGGCGTCGTCTACCTGCGCGACAGCGACGCAGGCGAAAGCGGTGGCGGCGACGGCTTCCGCGCCGCGGCGCGCCGCGGCAGCTCCGCCGCCGAGCCCCTCCACTCGCGCCACCTGCTGCGCGAGGTGGCCGGCAAGGGCCTCGCCGCCCTCGTCCTCGACGCGCGCACCGACGAGCGCTTCGCCGAGGCCCACAGCCTGCTCGACTTCGGCGTGCGCAGCCTGATGGCGGCGCCGCTGCTCGAGGGCGACGCGTCGCTGGGGATGATCGCCCTCGACGTGCCGCTCGGCCAGCGCCGCTTCCAGCACGCCGACCTCGAGCTGCTGGTGTCGCTGGCCTCGGCGGCGGCGCTGCGCATCCGCAACCTGTCGCTGGCCGAGGAGGCCGCCGAGCGCCGCCGCCTGGAGTCGGAGCTGGCGCTGGCGCGGCGCATCCAGGTAGCCCTGCTGCCGCAGAAGCTGCCCGAGGTCCCGGGGTGGCGCGTGCACGGCGGCAACCTGCCGTCGCGCGGCGTCTCCGGCGACTTCTACGAGGTGGTCGAGCGCAGCGGCGACGGCGGCGCCACCGAGCTGGTGCTGGTGATCGCCGACGTCTCCGGCAAGGGGATGGCGGCGTCGCTGCTCACCGCCTCGCTGGAGGCGCTGCTGGCGCCGCTGATCGCCGAGGGCGAGCAGGCGGACGCGATCTGCACCTTCGCCTCGCGCCTGCTCTACCTGCGCACGCCGCCCGAGAAGTACGCCACCGCCATCCTCGCCGTGGTCGACACCGCAACCGGGCGCCTCGCCTACACCGTCGCCGGCCACAACCCGGCGCTGGTGGTGCGCGCCGGCGGCGAGGTCGAGCCGCTCGCCGCCACCGGGCCGCCCCTCGGCCTGCTTCCCGACGTCGTCTACGCCGCCGGCGACGCCGTGTTGGCGCCGGGCGACGTGCTGCTCTTCTACACCGACGGCCTGGTCGAGGCCGCCGACCCCGACGGCGAGGAGTACGGCCTCGAGCGCGCGGTGGCGGTGTGCCGCCGCCACCCTGGCGCCGGCCCCGAGGCCCTCGCCCGCGCCCTCGAGGAGGATGTCGAGGCCTTCGCCCGCGGCGTGCCCTTCGCCGACGACCGTACGCTCCTGGTGGTCCAGCGCACCGCGTAGCGAGGGGTATCATCGCGCCATGCTGCGACTGCCCGATTTCGAGCTCCACCTCCCCACGCGCCTCGACGAGGCGCTGCGCGTGCTCGCCGCCGAGGGCGCGGCCGAGGGGCGGGCGCGGCCGGTGGCGGGCGGCACCGACCTGTGGCCGAACATGAAGCGGCGCCACCAGCACGCCGAGGTGGTGGTCAGCCTGATGCGCGTGCCGGAGCTGGCCGGTGTGGCGGCGAACGGCGAGACGCGCATCGGCGCCACCACCACCCTGGCCGACGTCGCCGGCCACCCCGATGTGCGCGGCCGCTATCCGGCGCTGGCGCGCGCCGTGACCTCCATCTCTTCGCCGCCGCTGCGCAACATGGGCACCCTGGGCGGCAACGTCTGCGTCGACACGCGCTGCACCTACTACAACCAGACCGAGGAGTGGCGGCGCGCGATCGACTACTGCATGAAGGAGGCGGGCACGGTGTGCTGGGTGGCGCCGAGCTCGCCGCGCTGCTGGGCGCACTCGGCGTCGGACGCGGCGCCGATGCTGGCGGCGCTCGGCGCCCGCGTGCGGCTGGCGTCGGCCGCCGGCGAACGCACCGTGGCGCTGGCCGACCTCTACCGCGACGACGGCATCGACTACCTCGCCAAGCGGCCCGACGAGCTGGTGACCGAGGTGCTGCTGCCGGCGGAGTCGACCGCGGAGCGCTGCCGCTCGTCGTTCTTCAAGCTGCGCCGCCGCGGCTCGATCGACTTCGCGGTGCTGTCGGTCGGCGCCGCCGTGTGGACCGCCGCCGACGGCACGGTGACCGACGCGCGCGTCTACCTCGGCGCCGTCGCCTCCTACCCGGCCGCCGCGGCGAAGACCTCCGAGGCGCTGGTCGGCGGCAAGCTCGACGAGGCGGCGATCCGCGGCGCCGCCGCCCTCGCCCGCCGCGACGCCACGCCGATGGACAACACCGACTTCCAGGCGCAGTGGCGCGGCGCGGTGGTCGGCAGGTACGTCGAGGCGGCGCTGCGCGAGTGCGCCGGCCTCGACCCCGGCATCCAGCCGCCGAAGCATCCGTGGTAGCC
>CAZLBJ010000071.1:0-3020 GCA_964557755.1 uncultured Thermoanaerobaculia bacterium | reverse complement strand
GCAACCGCGTGACGAGCGCCGCTCAGTAGGCGGCGAGCTCGAGGCAGGCAGCGCGGAAGCGGCCGTGCAGCCGGTCCCGGCCGCGGTGGTTGCGCTCGCGTTCGACGACCAGGCGCACCTTTCGGGTGGAGACCGGCGGGAAGGACAGCTCGAGGCGCGCAGTGGCGATGCCGTCGAGACGGCCACCCGGCAGGTCGGTCCACACGCCATCGAGGTAGACCTGGAAGCGAGCCGTCGTCGGCATGAACGCGTGGTGGCGAGCGCCGCCCGAGAACAGGGTGGGATAGGCGACGAGGCGGCGGACGACCCGTGGCTCGCGCCACTCGATCCCGAACCACGCCGCGACCGGTGCCGGCTGGATCGGGGCGGTGCGGGCAGCGTCGCGGCTGCTGTTGGAGCCGAGCTGGCCGTCGTTGAGTCGCTCGAGCGCCACGATCCCCCTGTTGGTATCGTCCCCGGCTCCGGGTCCGGCATCCGAGCGCGGGTCCGACGGCAGAACCCCGCCGATCGCGCGACCGGCCAGGGCGAGGTTGCCCGGCGGACCGTCGAGCGGGAGGAAAAGCTCGGCGCAACAGCGTTGCAGGGCCTCGTCGTCGACGTCGTAGACCAACCAGGTGTAGCCGACGTGATCGACCGGCTCGAAATTCTCCCGCAGCCAGGCGTAGCGGCGATGGGCGCTCGGCTTCAGGCCGACCAGCGAGCCGACGTCGACCATCACCCGGCCAGGGGTCGGCCCACCCGGCGTGAGCACGATCGGCACCTCGCTGGCGGGCAGATACCCGAAGCGCGCCCGCGCGCGGTCCTGGCCCCAGTCGAGGTTCGAGTCGATCAGGTAGCGCCAGCCGTGCAGCGGGCCGCCGGCCGCCAGGTTGAAGAAGGGCAGGAAGTGGGGGTACACCGCCACGGCGGCGACCGCATGGGCGACCGCCGCCCCCCAGGCCAGGGCTGGCAGCCACCGTCTTCGTCGCCGGCCCGACGTCTGCGTCCCGGGTCTCGCCACCGCGAGCCGGCTGACGAAGACGAACAGCAGGGGGTAGACGAAGAGCAGGTGGCGCAGGCCGATCTGGAACTGCACCGCCAGCGACATGTAGAGGAAGTAGAAGGCGGCGGGAAGCAACAGGTAGAGATCGACCCGGGTCGGGCGCGCGGCGTCGGGAGGGGACCCGCGCACGGCGCCGACCTCGAGCCCTACCCCGGTCGCCGATCCCGGTCGGCGAGCAGCGCGAGCCACGACGAGCACCGCCGCCAGCAGTAGCGCCAGGAAGCCGAGCGTCGACTTGGTGGCGAAGGCCACCAGGTAGTAGTGCGGAAAGCCGTCCTCGCTGTACTCGCCGTTGAGGTAGCTCCAGCGCGGGCGCTCGAAGTCCGCCGACACCCAGTCGAGCCCCTCGACGAAACCTCGGGGCAGGGGGAGCGGGAGTCTCCCGACGAGCGGCGTCGCCGCGAGCTGCCGGAAGCGGACACTGCGCAGCTCGTAGCGGGCGAGGCTCTCGAAGCTGCCCTGCCAGAGGTACACACTGTTGACGACGGTCAGCGATGCCAGGTAGAGGGCGAAGAGCAGCCCTGCCGGCCGGCGACGGGTGCGAAGCCAGCGGGCGATGGCAGTCCAGCGTCCGGCGGGCCCCGTCGGCGATCCGGCGCCCGGCGTCTCCCGCGAGCCCGGGCCGGCGGCCTCGCCGGGAGCCAGGAGCAGGAGGACCGCAACCAGCGGCACCAGGTAGGCGGCCGAGACCTTGGCCGTCAAGGCGAACCCCAGGGCCGCCCCGGCGAGCAGGCAGCGGCGCCACAGCTGCCGGCCGCGGGTCACCGGCTCGCCGATCATCCACGCGGCGTAGAGGGTCGTCACCACGCCGAGGCTGGTCACGACGTCGGTGGTGACCAGCCTGGCGTGCGCCAGCAGGTTGGGCGAGAAGCAGAACAGGCCGAGGGCGAGCAAGCCGGCGGCGGTGCCGAAGGCCCGGCGCGCCCAGGCGAACACGACGAGGCCGAGGAGCACCGCCATCCCCATCGTCGGCAGACGGCTGAGCGAGCGCGCGCGAGCGCCGTCGATCTCGCTGCCGAGCCGTCGTGCGATCGCGACCGGCGCGGCATTGAGCGCCATCCACGGGCTGGTCGCGTTGTGCTGGTGGATCCGTCGCTCGAAGCTCCCGAGCTCGAGGATCTGCCGTCCGTAGGACAGGTGGCTGCCTTCGTCGAAGGTCCGCGACTTTCCCTCGAGGCTCGAGACTCCGAGCCAGACGAAGACGCCGAGCAGGAGCCCGGCGACCGACGGCGCGAGCCAGCGGCGCGGGAGTTTGGGCATGGCCACGGGCGGCAGTATAAGGGCTCAGTCTCTGCAACCGCAGGCCTTAATGCCAATACGTATCAATGTTGATGATCGCCCCTATGGAGCCAATCGAGCGGAGGCGATGGCCCCAGGTGAAAGGCCAGGACCGGCTCATCAGATGGACCACTCATGACCCGGTTCGGCCACGAGCTCGGCGGCTCGGCGGCCGCTGACGCTGCGCCGGCTCGTCACGCCGGTCCGGCCCTGGGGAGCCAACGACTCGTTGACCATTCGGCCCGCCCGGCCGCGGAAGCCAAGCGGCACTTGGTCCGAGCCGTCGGCATCAGCGTGACGAACGTTGACCCCGCGCCACCGCCCCGGTAGAATCGCAAACAAGGCGTAAACAGCGAAAGGAGGCATTCGACGAACCACCGCAGGACCCCATCGCCGGCTCGCCCCACCTCGCGAGCCGAACATCAAGCGGGTACGGCAGAGGCACGAACCTCCGCCGCACCCTAGCCCACACAGGAGGCTCAGACTCATGCGTGGACCTGTCCAGCACTCTACCAACCTGCCGGAACCCACCGGCCCCACCGACGACCGCTTCGTCTACTGAACGGCCGGGGACATAGGTAACGCTTCAGACCGGGGACATGGGTGACACTTTCCCGGCCACCTTCTCTCCGCCGTCGCCGGGCCTGTGGGAGCTGTGGGAGACGCGGAGCGTCTTCCAAGCGGCTGGGGGAAACGCGGA
>CAZLBJ010000070.1:0-3183 GCA_964557755.1 uncultured Thermoanaerobaculia bacterium | reverse complement strand
CGCGTCCTCGCACAGCTCGGCCAGCGCGAAGGCCGCCCCCGCCACCTCGCTCATGATGTCGCCCAGGTCGGGTCGCGGGCCGCCCGGCTCCTCGTCCCGCGTCCCGAGCCACGTCTCGCCGAGCCGGACCCCGCCGGCGGCCGCCGCCTGGTCGCCTTCGCGGCCACCGCCGCGGCGCCGCAGGAGCTGCGCGCCTGGCTCGCCGCACGCCTGCCCGAGCCGATGGTGCCGGCCCTCTTCGAGGTGCTCGCCGAGCTGCCGCTCAGCCGCCACGGCAAGGTCGACCGCGCCGCGCTGGCGGCGCGGCGGCGGCGCGGCGTCCGACCCGAGCTGGCGACGCCATACGTGGCGCCACGCGACGCGCGCGAGGCGGCGGTGGTGGCGCTGTGCGCCGAGATGCTGGGGCTCGACCGCGTCGGCGTTGACGACGACCTCTTCGAGCTCGGCGGCCACTCGCTGCTCGCCACCCGCCTCCTGGCCCGCCTGCGCCGCGACCACGGCGCCGAGGTGCCGCTCGATGCGGTCTTCACCGAGCCGACGCCGGCGGCGCTGGCGAGGCGCCTCGCGGCGGCGACGGAGGCCGACGCCGGGCCGCTGGCCCGCGGGCCGCAGCGCCACGCCGGCGGTGCCGAGGCACCGCTGGCCTTCCCGCAGCGCCGCGTCTGGTTCCTGCAGAAGCTCGAGCCCGAAAGCCTCGCCTACACCTTCCAGGGCGAGCTGCGCTGGCGCGGCGCCTTCGCCGCCGCCGCCTTCCACGGTGCCGTCCGGGCACTGGTGGCGCGCCACGAGGTGCTACGCACCGGCTTCCCGGCGCGTAGCGGCGAGCCGGTGCAGGAGGTCCACCCGCCCCTGGCGGTGCCGCTGCCGGCCGTCGACCTCGCCGCTCTGCCGGCGGCGCGCCGCGAAGGAGAGCTGCGGCGCGCCATGCGCCGCGTCTACCTGCGCCCGTTCGACCTCGAGGCGCCGCCGCTCATCACCTGGACACTGTTCCGCCTGGCGGCCGACGACCACGCGGTGCTGCACCACGAGCACCACCTGGTCCACGACGGCTGGGGCTTCAACGTGCTGCTCGAGGAGCTGGCCGAGCTCTACGCAGCCGCCGTCGCCGGCCGCCCCGCGGTGCTGCCGCCGCTGCCCCTCCAGTTCGCCGACTTCGCGCGCTGGCAGCACGAGGCGGAGGCGGCCGGCGAGATGGAGCCGCAGCTCGACTACTGGCGTAGACGGCTGGCCGGCGGTCCGCCGCTGCTCGAGCTGCCGTGGGACCGCCCGCGGCCGCCGGCGCAGAGCTTCCGCGGCACCTCGTTCCGCGCCGAGCTGCCGGCGCCGCTGGCGGCGGCGCTGCGGGCGCTGGCGCGCGGCAGCGGCGCCACCCTCTACCAGACGCTGTGCGCCGCCTTCCTGGCGCTTCTGCACCGCTACACCGGCGAGACCGACCTGCTGGTCGGCGCCGGCGTCGCCAACCGCCGCTTCGCCGCCACCGAGCGCCTGCTCGGCATGGTGGTCAACACCGTCGTGCTGCGCACCGGCCTCGGCGGCGACCCGGCGTTCGGCGAGCTGCTCGAGCGCGTGCGCGGCGTCACCCGCGAAGCGTGGGCGCACCAGGACGTGCCGCTCGACCGCGTCGTCGAGGCGCTGCGCCCCGGCCGCGACGCCAGCTACAACCCGCTGTTCCAGGTCGGTTTCCACTTCCATGACTCGCCGCTCGCCGACGTCGCGCTGCCCGGCGCCGACCTCGAGATGACCCTCGGCCTGCCCAACGGTTCGGCGAAGTTCGACCTCAACGTCATCTGCATCCTGCCGCGCGAGCAGGCCGGCGGCCGCGCGGGGGCGCGCGAGGAGGTCGAGCTGCTGTGGGAGTACAGCACCGACCTCTTCGACGAGGCCACCATGCGGCGCATGGCCGGCCACTACCGGCGGTTGCTCGAGGCGGTGGCGGCGGACCCGGAGACGCCGCTGTCGCGCCTGCCGCTGCTCGGCGACGAGGAGCGGCGGCTGGTGGTGGAGGGCTTCAACGACACCGCCAGCGGCTACCCGCGGCAGGCGACGCTGGGCGAGCTGTTCGCGGAGCAGGTGGCGGCGGCGCCGGACGCCGAGGCGCTGGTGTGCGGAGAGGAGCGCCTGACCTACCGCCAGCTCGACGCGCGCGCCGAGGCGCTCGCCGGCCGCCTCGCCGCCCTCGGCGTCGGCCCCGGCGGGCGCGTGGCGCTGGCGCTCGACCGCTCGCCGGCGGCGGTGGTCGCCATCCTCGCGGTGGTGAAGGCGGGCGGCGCCTACGTGCCGCTCGACCCCGGCTACCCGGCGGAGCGCCTCGGCTTCATGCTGGCCGACACCGCGCCGGCGGTGCTGGTCACCCGCGGCGCCCTCGCCGCCGCCCTGCCGCCGCACGGCGCGCACGTCGTCCTCGTCGACGAGGTGCCGGAGGACCGGGGGGTGCCCGTGCCGCCACGGCGGCGGCCGTGCGCCGACGACCTCGCGTACGTCATGTACACCTCCGGCTCGACCGGCCGGCCGAAGGGGGTTGCGGTGCCGCACCGGGCGGTGGCGCGGCTGGTCCGCGAGGCCGACTTCGCACGCCTCGACCGCGACCAGACGCTGCTGCAGCTCGCGTCGCTCTCCTTCGACGCTTCGACGCTCGAGATCTGGGGGGCGCTGGCCAACGGCGGCCGCCTGGTGGTGATGCCTTCCGGGGTGCCGAGCCTCGCCGACCTCGGGGCGCTGATCGCCCGCCACGGGGTGACCACGCTGTGGCTCACCGCCGGGTTCTTCCACCAGGTGGTCGACGAGGCGCTGCCGGCGCTCGCCGGCGTGCGCCAGCTCCTCGCCGGCGGCGACGTGCTGTCGCCGGCGCACGTGCGCCGCGCCCTGGCGGGCCTGCCGGGCACGCGGGTGATCAACGGCTACGGCCCGACCGAGAACACCACCTTCACCTGCTGCCACCCGATGGACGACGCGGCGGCGGTGGGGGCGACGGTGTCGATCGGGCGGCCGATCGCCGACACCCGCGTCTACGTCCTCGGCGCCGCCATGCAGCCGGTGCCGCTGGGCGTCGCGGGCGAGCTGTACGCGGGCGGCGACGGCCTGGCGCAGGGCTACTTCCGGCGCCCGGCGCCGACCGCGGCGGCGTTCGTGCCCGACCCGTTCGCTGCCGCGCCGGGGGGCCGCCTCTACCGCACCGGCGACCTG
>CAZLBJ010000069.1:0-14990 GCA_964557755.1 uncultured Thermoanaerobaculia bacterium | reverse complement strand
ACGCCGGTGGCGGCGCCCTGGTAGGGCTCGATGTAGCTCGGGTGGTTGTGGCTCTCCATCTTGAACGCCGCCACCCAGCCGTCGCCCAGCGACACCACGCCGGCGTTCTCCCCCGGCCCGTGCACGACGTGCGGCCCCTCGGTGGGCAGCTCGCGCAGGTAGACCTTCGACGACTTGTACGAGCAGTGCTCGGACCACAGCGCGGAGGCGATCCCCAGCTCGGTGAAGTTGGGCCGGCGCCCGAGGATCTTCTCGAGGAGCTCGAACTCCTCGTCGCTCAGCCCGTGCTCGCGGGCCAGCTCGACGTCGACGGTGGGCTCGGTGGCAACGCTCATGGCCCAAAGCATCCCACACCCGTGCGGACCTAGAAAGGGGGAGGCGGCAGTCCCGCCGCCGCCGTCGATCGGCACATCAGTCTTCAGTGGATTCCTCGTGATGACCGACCTGGAGTACGCCATGACCACCACCGTTCGACCTCGCTCGCTCCTCCTCGCCGCTCTCGCCCTGCTCCTGCCGCTGGCCGCCGCCGCCGAGCGGCCGGCGGAGCCGTTTCCGTGGGAGGCGCGCGAGCCGGCGAACGCCACGCCGGTCGCGCGGGTGACCGCCGCCTCAGCGCCGGCCTGCGACAACAACTCCGACGGCGACCAGACCTGGAACGGCTGCCGCGGCACCGGCTGCCACGTGTGCGTCGAGAAGGTCGCCGGCTACCCCTGCTACTACATCAACCACCCGAACTGCGTCGGCAACACGACCTGCTACGGCCTCTACTACGACTGCGACTCCTCGTGCCCGGCGCCGGTGGCGGCGGACGCATGCAGCAGCACCTCCTGCCAGGCCGACACCTGCTCGAGCTGCAGCTACCCCGCCTTCGGCTCCGACGGCGACTACGACGGCGTCCCGGACCGCCTGGAGTACGACCTGGCGCACAAGTTCTTCCCGGCGATCTGGATGCGCAACCACGCCGACGACCGCAACGTCGCCTACCTCTACAAGGGGTGGTCGATCCCCTACACGGTGCAGCCGCTGTCGAGCTCCAGCAGCCTGTGCAACGAGGGCTACGAGTGCCTGGAGATCCGCTACGGCATCGCCTACAGCAAGGACACCGGCGACAGCATCTTCGGCATCGGCAGCCACCCCGGCGACAGCGAGTTCTACGCCGCCCTGGTGCGCCGCACCACCGGCTGGACGTCGGCCAGCGGCTACTCCGGCTACTGGCAGATGATCCGCGACTTCACCGCCGCCCACTGGGGCTCGGGCGCCGAATCCAGCCGCTACGGGGCCTACGGCAACTGCCCGCCGAACTGCCGCAACTGGGACAACAACCAGTCTTCGTGCCAGGCCAACAGCAACCACTGCAACTGGTTCGGCGGTCTCTGCGCCGGTTCGCCGTCCAGCGGCTGGTACCCGTGCTCGAGCTACTGGGAAGAGGGGAGCTGCTACTTCGCCGGCTGCACCTGGTACGACTCGGCGTGCTACCAGGACGTCGACATCGGCTGCTACTCGACCAGCCCTTACTCGAGCTACCGGACGACCTACGCCGCGGAGGGCAAGCACGCCCTCTACCACACCGACTCCGAGTGCGACGGCGGCGGCTTCTGGGGTGCCGACGACTGTCCTGCCCACGAGTACAACATGCGCAACAGCAAGAGCGGCAAGCTCCAGAACGTCGGCAGCTTCAGCCAGCACGCCAATTTCGACACCTACATCCAGCACCCGAACGGCTGCAAGCTGTACTACGTCTGGGGCGGCGACCGCTTCGCCGACTCGACCGAGTACCGCACGCACTTCCTGGCGACCCTGACCTGGGACCTGCCGTAGGGGCGGGCGGCTATGAATCTCGCTCCAGGGCCCTGATCAGCGAAGGGAGATCGTCGCGGACGACCCTCCAGACCACGTCGAGATCCACGGCATCGTAGCCGTGGATCAGCCGGTTGCGCATCGCGACGATCTCCGTCCAGGGCACATCGGGATGGGAGTCTCGCAGCTCGTCGGGACGCGGGTCGCCGCCTCGCCCACGATCTCCAGCAGGCGGGTGAGCGACAGCTCGAGCTGGCGGTTGGAGTCGAGGTCGGTGCGGGTCGCACCCCGCACCATCGTCACCGCCTCCCGCGCGTGCTCCAGCATCTGGCGCAGAGCGAGCGAAGGGTCATGCTGCGTCATACGCGACTTCGGCCTCGGCCATGACGCGGCTGCGGAAGTGGGGGCTGAGGAAGCCGGGGGTATGCAGGTCGACCCGCCGCCCGAACAGGCGGCTCAGCTCTTCCTGGAGCCGGAAGAACCGCAGCCCTGGGACGTGCCCTTCCTCGAACTCCACCAGCACGTCGATGTCGCTGTCCGGTCCGAAGTCCTGGCGCAGCACAGAACCGAAAAGGGCTAGCCGCCGGATGTGATTGCGGCGGCAGAACTCGGCCAGCTCGTCATCCGAGACGGTAGTCGGGGCTCGACCCGTCGCCTTGGTCACGGCCGAAGTCTACCAGCCGCGAGGGATGAGTCGGTCGTGGGCGCAGGCGCGATGGCGAGCCGGCCTCAGTCGTCGAGCACGAGATGCAGAGGCCGCCCCTGGCGCGTGCGGAAGGTGGAGAAGCCGCGGCGGTCGAGGGTGAGGACGTCCTCGACCTGCAACCCCTCGGCGAGGAGGAGGAGCGTCGCGTCCGCGAAGTCCATCGGAGTATCGGCGTAGCGCTCCATGAGCGACACCGCGGCGCGCAGGTCCGGCCGGCGGCTGAAGTCGTAGACCCGTGTTCCGGTGGCGTCCAGGAGCTCGGCGAGCAGCCGTGGGCCCGTCTTGGCGCGCGACACGAAGTGCATCGCCTCGGTGACGACCGCGCTGGTGGTGACGAGCTGGCCGGCGAAGCCGTCGAGCCGGTCCGCGACCTCGGCGTGGCTCGGCTCGGTGGCGGTCAGGTAGGAGACCAGGGGACCGGTGTCCAGCAGCCAGGTGATCACGGCCGCCAGTTGCGCTCGCGCAGCTCGCGGCGCCACGGCTCGTCCTCGTCGGGGGGCAGCTCCAGGCGGCCGCGCAGGTGCCCGGCCCGCGCCTCGAGGGGACGGCTCTCGAGAGCGTCGCGCAGGATCTCGCGCACCACCGCCGAGACGCTCCTGCCCTGGGCGCGCGCCCGCCGCTCCAGCTCGGAGCGCAGCTCCTTGTCGGCACGGATGGTGATCGTCGTACGCATGTGTACAGCGTACTACAACCGCTCGGCCGTCAGGCCCCCACCCGCTGCCGCACCCGCGCGTCGACCAGCCCCGCGAAGAGGCCCAACCCGTCCGTGCCGCCGAGGACCGTTTCGGCGCAGCGCTCCGGGTGGGGCATCATGCCGAGGACGTTGCCGTCGGCGTTGCACACCGCGGCGATGTTGCGGGCCGAGCCGTTGACGTTGGCCTCGTCGGTGGGCTCGCCGGCGGCGTCGACGTAGCGCAGGACCACCTGGCCGGCGGCCTCGATGGCGTCGAGCATTTCGGGCGGCGCCTCGTAGTTGCCCTCGGCGTGGGCGATCGGCATGCGCAGCACCTGGCCGGGGCGGTAGGCGCGGGTGAAGGGGAGGTCGGTGCGCTCGACGCGCAGGTGGACGTCGCGGCACTCGAAGCGGCGGCGGCGGTTGCGGCGCATGGCGCCGGGCAGGAGACCCGCCTCGAGCAGGATCTGGAAGCCGTTGCAGATGCCGAGCACCAGGCCGCCATCGTCCGCGTGGGCGCGCACGGCGCGCATCACCGGGCTCTGCGCCGCCAGCGCGCCGGCGCGCAGGTAGTCGCCGTAGGAGAAGCCGCCGGGCAGCACGATCAGCTCGCAGCCGCGCAGGTCCTCGTCGCCGTGCCAGAGGAACATCGTGTCCTGGTCGAGCACGTGCTTGAGGACGTGGTAGACGTCGTGGTCGCAGTTGGCGCCGGGGAAGACGACGACGCCGCAGCGCATCAGCCGGCCCCCTCCAGCAGCTCCACCTCGTAGTCCTCGACCACCGTGTTGGCGAGCAGCTTCTCGCACATGCGGCCGAGCAGGTCGCCGGCCTCGGCGGGGTCGTCGGTACCGAGGGTGATCTCGAAGCTCTTGCCGGCGCGCACCTCCTCGACCTGGCCGAAGCCGATGCCGGCCAGGGCCGCCTGGATGGCCTTGCCCTGGGGGTCGAGGATCTCGCGCCGGGGGTAGACGGTGACTCGTGCCCGCATGGTGTGCTTCAGCCTCCCGGGCCCGCGGCGGCGGCAAGCGACCACAGGTCCATCTGGTGTCCGCGCGGCGGCTCGGTCTCGAGCCAGCCGCCGACGCGGTCCTGCTCGGTGACGGCGATCTCCGCCGCCGACCCCTCCCGCGCCAGCACCTGGCGGATCTCGTCGGCCGCCAGCTCCGGCGTGTTGTTGGTCTCCGACAGGTGGTAGAGGACGACCCAGCGCAGCCGGTCGCACAGCAGCTCCGGCAACCCCTCGGCGGCGCCGGCGTTCGACAGGTGGCCGTGGCTGCCGGCGATGCGCTGCTTGAGCACCCACGGGTAGGGACCGTCGCGCAGCATGTCGAGGTCGTGGTTGGTCTCCAGCAGCAGCACGTCGAGCTCGGTCAGCCGCGCCCAGGCGAGGCGGCTGCGGCTGCCGACGTCGCCGGCCAGCCCGAGCCGCGAGCCGTCCGGGCCGGCGACCACGAACCCCACCGGCTCGCGGGCGTCGTGGTGGATGGCGAAGGGCTCGATCTCGAAGCCGGCCACCTCGACCGGCCGCCCCGAGGTCAGGGTGCGGCACTGGCGCCGCGCCTGCTCGGAGAGCCCCGGCACGTGGTCGAGGGTGCCGGCGGTGGCGTACACCGGCAGGTGGTGCTTGCGCGCCAGGCGGTCGACGCCGCACACGTGGTCGCGGTGCTCGTGGGTGAGGACCACCGCCTCGAGGGTGGCGGGATCGACGCCGGCGGCCTCCATGCGGCGCTCGAGCATGCGGCAGGAGAAGCCGGCGTCGAGCAGGATGCGCCGCCCCAGGGACTCCACCACCACCGCGTTGCCCCGGCTGCCGGAACCGAGGACGACGACGCGCATTCAGCGCACCCGCAGGAACGAGATGGTCACCGACGCCTCCACCGCCGCGAAGCTATCACGCCGGCGGCGACAGCGGCAGCCCGATCAGGGCGCCGTTCACGCCTCGCGCAGGGTGCGCAGGGGATCGGCGCGGACGGCGCGGCGCGCCGGCAGCCAGGCGGCGAGCAGGGCGGCGGCCGCCAGCGCCGCGGCGAGGGTGACGAAGGTCGGCGGGTCGAACGGCTCGACCGCGTAGAGCAATGCCGCCAGGTAGCGGGTGAGCAGCGCCGCGGCGGCGAGCCCGAGCGCCACGCCGGCGCCCACCAGGCCGCCGACCTCGCGCAGGAGCTGCGCCACCAGGTCCCCGCCGCGGGCGCCCAGCGCGGTGCGGATGCCGAGCTCGCGCATGCGCCGCGCGGTGGTGAAGGCGACCAGGCTGTAGATGCCCACGGTGGCGACGAACAGCGCCACCAGCGAAAAGGCGCCGAGCAGGCGCAGCGGAAAGCGGCGGCCTTCGAGGGTCGCCGCCTCGAAGCTCGCGACGCTGCCAACGTTGCGCAGCGACAGCGCCGGCGCCTCGGCCCACAACGCCTCCTGCACCGCCGGCAGCAGCGCCGCCGCGTCGCCCGCCGTGCCGGCCACGAAGGTGACGCTCCAGGCGGCGGTCTGCGCGTACGGCACGTACACCTCCGGCCGCGGCACGCCGAGGTGGCCGCCGGGCCGCACGTCCGCCACCACGCCGACCACCTCCCACTCGACCGGCGGCGCCATGAAGCCGAGGAGGACGCGGCGGCCCACCGTCCTGCCGTCAGGCCAGGCGCGCCGCGCCAGCGTCTCGTTGACCACCGCCACCCGCGGCGCGTCGGCGCGATCGGTGGCCGCCAGGGTGCGGCCGGCGACCAGCGGTACGCGCAGCAGCTCGAGGAAGCCGGGCGTCGCCGACACCATGGTCACCACCGTCCCGTCCGCGGCCCCGGCGCCGGCCTCGCCCACCAGGCGCAGCTCGTCGCGCCCCTCGTAGGGGTCGGGATGGAGCGGCAGCGTGGTGGCGGCGGCCGCGTCCTCGGCGCCGGGCAGCGCCCGCAGCCGCGCCACGACGGCGTCGACGAACGCCCGCCGCTGCTCGGGCGCAGGCGCCGTGTCATGGAGGTAGACCTGCGCCGTCGCCAGCCCGCGGGTGCGGAAGCCGAGGTCGTTGGCGAGCACCGAGGCGAGGCTCCTGGCGAGCAGTCCGGCGCCGATCAGCAGCACCAGGGCGACGGCCACCTGCGCCACCGTCAGCAGCCGCTGCAGCCGGAGCTGGCCGCGCCCGCCGCCCGCCCCCGGGGCGCTGCCGCGCAACCGCTCGGCGGGCGAGCCGAGGTGGAGGGCCGGCACCAGCGTGGTGAGCCCCAGCACGGCGGCGGCGAGGAGGACGGCGAAGGCCACCGCCGGCGGGTCGAGGTGCAGCGACTCGATGCCCGGCAGGTCCGCCGGCGCGGCGGCGGCGACGGCGGCGAGCGCGGCGCCGGCGAGCAGCAGGCCGAGCGCCGCCGCCGCCGCCACCAGCAGCAGGGCCTCGGCGGCGAGCTGGCGCACCAGCGTCGAGCGCGAGGCGCCGAGCGCCCGGCGCACCGCCAGCTCGCCGCGGCGGGTGAGCGTGCGGCTGAGCAGCAGGCCGGCGACGTTCGAGCAGGCGAGCAGCAGCAGGCCGCAGACGGCGGCGAAGAGCACCACCGCGACTCGCGGCGCTTCGCCCATCAGGTGCTCGCGCAGAGGCACCACTTCGGCGCCCAGGCGGGCGTTGGTGTCCGGGTGCTCGGCGGCGAGCTCGGCGGCGATGCGCTGGAGGTCGCCGCGCGCCTGCTCTACGTCCACCCCAGGGCCGAGCCGTCCCACCGCCCACATCCAGGCGCCGGTGCGGTTGACGAGGTGGTAGGGCTCGAAGCGCATCGGGACCCAGACGTCGCGGCCGTGCGGGTAGTCGAAGCCGGCCGGCAGCACGCCCACCACCTGCACCGGCTCGCCGTCGAGCCGCAGCGTGCCGCCGACGACGGCGGGGTCGCCGCCGAAGCGCCGCTGCCAGAAGCCGTGGGAGAGGACGGCCGCCGCCGGCGCCGCGTCCGCGAAGTCCTCGGCGGCGAAGGTACGGCCGGCCACCGGCCGCGCCCCCATCGCCGCGAAGAAGCCCTCGGTGACGCGCCATGCAGCCAGCGCCTCGGGGCGCCCGCCGGGCATCTCGAGGTCGACGCCCCACGGCTCGGCGAGACCGAGCTCCGACAGCGTGCGGGTGCGCTCCCGCCAGTCCAGCCAGTTGCCGGGCGACACCCGCAGCAGCTCGGCGTGGCCCTGCTCGCGCTCCCACAGGGTGACGACGCGCCCGGCGCCGGAATAGGGGAGCGGCGCCAGCAGCAGCAGGTGGAGGACGGCGTAGAGGGCGGTGGCGGCGCCGAGGCCGAGGGCCAGCGAGAGGACGGCCAGCGCCCCGGTGCCGGGGGCGCGGCGCAGCAGGCGGAGGGCGAAGCGCAGGTCGCGGACGAGGTCGGCGAGGAGGCCCGGCGCGCGCTCCTCGCGGCACGCCTCGCGGGTGCGCTCGAGGCCGCCGAGGCGGATGCGCGCCCGCCGCCGCGCCTCGGCGGGGGCGGCACCGCGCCGGCGCTCGGCCGCCTCCTCCATCTCCAGGTGGAAGCGCAGCTCCTCGTCGTCGTCCCGCTCCTCCCGCCGCCGCCGCCACGTCGACGCCGCCAGCCGCGACAGCCACGCCCGCAATCCGTTCCGCATGGTCTCGCCTCCACCTCTAGACGTTCGACAGGAGACTAGCGGCGCGACCTGTAGATTGTCAAGGGGAGGCTGGCGGCGGAGCCCGGCCTAGAACCGGTAGGTCTTGCCCTGCTCGAGGAAGTCGAGGTCCGGACGGCCGAGGGCCGCGACCTCCAGGTGGATGCGTTCGATGCAGGGGGGCTTGAGGTGGTGGATGTAGACCGGCACCTGGCGCTCGAGCTTGGCGAGCTCACGCTCGAGGGTGGCCGGGGTCAGGTGCAGCGAGACGTCGGCGATGTGCTGCATGGCGTTGTCGAAGCTGGTGTCGATCATCAACGCCTGCAGGCCCGCCGTGCGGTTGGCCACCTCCCACAGCCGCTGCGTCGGCCCGGTGTCGCTCGACCACAGCACCGAGCGCCCGTCCTGCTCGATCAGGAAGCCGAGGGTGGGGATGGTGTGGCTCACCGCGATCGGGGTGAAGGTGACGCCGTCGAGGGTGAACGGCACCTCGGCCTCGATCTCGTGGAAGCGCACCGCCGGCAGCAGGTGGTTGGGGATGCGCGTGAAGTCCGGCCAGGTGGCGTTGTTGAACAGGTACTTGCGGATCGAGTAGGTGGTCGGGCCGGAGGCGTAGATGTCGATCGCCCCCTCCGCCTTGCCGTAGACGTTCTCGATGAAGAACGGCAGCGAGCTGGTGTGGTCCATGTGGGAGTGGGTGAGGACGATCGACCGCACCGCCACCTGCCGCTCGATGCTGAGCGCCTGCGACAGGGATCCGGCATCCAGCGCGATGCCGCCGTTGACCAGCAGGCACGTCATCCGGCAGTCGTAGCTCTCCCCGCCGTAGCTACCGAGCACTTCGAGGTGCATTGCCCGCGGATTGTAGCGCAACCTCCTGCCGCGGCTCGACGAACAGCCGGTAGTGCGCCCAGCGGTCGAGGATGCGCTCGACGTAGGTCACCGGCTCGAGGCCGCGGCAGAAGCCGTACTTGACCACGGGGTCGGTGTAGTACCGCTGCTTGGAGAGCTGGATCAGCCAGTAGGCGACGTCGTCCCAGACGTCGGGGTCGTCGCCGTGCTTCTCCGCCAGCCGCCGCGCGTCGAGCAGGTGGCCGTGGCCGGCGTTGTAGGAAGCGAGGACGAAGCGCAGCCGCTGGTCGGGGTCGGCGATCTTGTCCTCCCAGTAGTCGAGCAACCAGTCGAGGAAGCGCACCGCGCCGCCGACGTTGTCCTCCGGGTCGAAGCGGTTGGCGACCTGGAACTGCTTGGCGGTGGCGGGCATGAGCTGCAGCAGGCCGCCGGCGCCGGCCCAGCTCTCGGCGTCGGGGTCGAAGCGCGACTCCTGGTAGGTCTGCGAAGCGAGCAGGCGCCAGTCCCAGCCGAGCTGGCCCGCCTGGCTGCGCAGCAGGTCGTCGTAGGGCGACAGCCGCCCGGTGACCGAGGTCAGGTACTCGCTCGCCTCCCGCTCGCGGTAGCCCTGGCGGTCGATGAAGTACCTCTCGTACAGCTCGTCGAAGCGCGGCAGCTCGCCGTCCTGGGCGAGGAAGGCGTTGAGCGCGGTCAACAGGTCCGGGGCGTTGCGGCGCACCGCCCAGGCCACCGGGTGGATCGGGCCGAGCGTCGGGTAGACGACGAGGTTCGAGAAGTACGACTCCTTGAGCGACGCGATGTTGCGCGGCGAGGCGGCGAGGCGGATCTCGCCGCGCGCCACCTGGCGGATCAGCGCCTCGTAGGAGGCGGCGTCCTCCACCTCGACCACCTCGACCTCGCCGCCCTCGACGTCGAACAGCTCGAGGGCGCGCTCGCTGTACTCGGAGGTCTCGGGCACCGCCACCTGCTCGCCGGCGACATCGGCGCGGCGGCGCAGCAGACGCACCGAGACCTCCCGCGGCTCGAGGCCCCTGCGCTCGGGGTCGAAGGCGGGGGCGCCGGGCGGCCCCGCCTCCAGGGTGTCCTCGACCGTCGGCGAGGCGCCGAGCGGCGGCCCCTCGCGCTGCACCAGGGTCGGCGGCGTCTCGAACAGCGACAGCGTATAGGCGGGCCCGGAGACGTCCTCGTAGTCGGGGATCAGGCGCGCCGCCCCGACGTCGCCGTCGCCGCGGTCGAGGCGCTCGACCAGCTCCTCGCGGTCGTCGACCAGCACCACCTCGAGCGCCAGCTCGTGCTCGTTGGCGAAGCGCTTGAGGATGCCGTAGTCGTAGCCCATCGGCGTGCCGCGGTAGAGGAAGTAGCTGGTCGAGTCGGTGGTGACCAGCAGCCGCAGCACGCCCTCCTCGCGGATGCCCTCGAGGTCGCGCTCGACCGGCTCGGGGCGGATGAGGTCGACGATCGTCTTCTTCACCGGCTCGTCGCGGGCGGCGGCCAGGACGAGGACGACGGCGACGAAAGCGACCAGGAGGGCGGCGACGGCGGCGACGGCGGCGGGTTGGCGCAGGCGGTGGCGTCTCACGCCCCACCGAGCGACGCAATCTCCCCGCCAACTCCCGCCGCCGGCCCCGCCCTAGGCGGGCGGACCGGCTAGAAGCGGGTGCCGATCCAGAAGGAGGTGCGGAAGTCGCCGTCCGAGCTCTTCAGGTCGGTGAGCTTGGCGAAGTCCCAGTTGAAGTCGAAGAACGCGAAGCGCAGCGAGATTCCGTAGCCGTACGACGCCAGGGCGTCTTCCAGGCGGCTCTCGTCGCTGTTCCAGAGGTCGAAGTCCTCGACGTCGTCGTACCAGGCGCCGCCGACGTCGAAGAAGAGGACGCCGCGGATGCCCTGGAACCCGATCAGCGGCGTCGCCAGCACGTCGATGAGCGGGAAGCGCAGCTCGACGTTGGCGAAGAAGCCGCGGTCACCGACGATGGAACGGAAGCGGACCCCGCGCAAGGTGTCGAGACCGCCGAAGTAGGTCGGGTTGACGACGTTGCCCTCCGAGGCGGCGGCGAAACCGCGCAGGGCGAGCTGGCTGCGGCGGGTGAGCGAAATGTACTGCCGCACGTCGAGGTCGACGCTGGACGACAGGGTGCCGCCCTCGTCGAGGTCCGGCGCGTAGTTGAGGTCGAGGCGCCAGCGCCGCCCGCTCACCGGCCCGTAGCTGGCGAAGAGGGTGGAGTCGCCGACCAGGGCACCCGTGAAGACGGGGAAGTCGTCCTCGAATTCCACGAAACGGAAGCCGATGGTGCCGCCCGGCCGCGGCTCCTGCACCGGCACGTGGATCTGGCGGTAGGCGTAGCCGGCGCCGATCTCGCCGCGGGTGTAGAAGCTGAGCGGGTAGATCAGCGAGCCGATCAGCCCGGTGATCTGGATGGCCTCCTGCTCGCGGTCGACGTCGAAGGGGTTCCTGAACTCGTCGACGTCACGGCTCAGGTAGTACTCCCGCTGGTCGAACAGGTGGACCTGCCACTGCAGGCGGTCGGAGAGGTCGACGTAGAAGAGGTCGAAGTTCGACAGGCTGTCGACCGAGCTGAAGATGCCGACGACCCGCTTGTCGCCGAGGTAGTCCGAGAAGCTGAGCACCACCTGGCCGAGCAGCGTCTGGTCGTCGTCGATGCCGATGAAGGTGTCGGCGTTCTCGAGAAACAGCTTGAAGCCGCCGTAGCGCTCCTTGTTGGCGTCGTCGATGGCCACTTGGATGTCGGGTTCGAAGGCGGGCAGGTCGCGGGCCAGGGCCGGCTCCGGCGCCACCGGCGGCACCGTCACCGGCTCGCCCAGCGGCTCGTCGACGTCGGTGCGGTAGAGGTCGAAGCGGCCGTTCCAGTAGCCGGTGTAGACCAGCCGCTCCTTGCCGTCCTCGAGCGGCAGCACGGTGGGCTGGAAGCAGCCGGTGACGGCGTTGGTGTACTGGTGCAGCTCGCCACTGGCGAGGTCGAGCCCGTAGATGTTGTCGACGCCGTCGCGGTCGGAGGCGAAGTACAGGCGGCGGCCGGTGGGCGAGTAGACGGCGTCCTTCTCGTTCGACTCGCCGAAGGTCATCTGGAAGCGCTGCCGCGGGTTGTCGAGGTCGATGCGGAAGAGCTTGCCGTAGCCCTCGCCGACCACCGAGGTCACCACCAGCGAGCGGCCGTCCGGCGAGAAGGTGGGCGAGCCGTCGTAGATGGCGTCGTCGGTGACGTTGACGATCTCGCCGGTCTCGAGGTCGTAGGTGAAGACGTCGAAGCGGCCGTCCTGGATGCCCTGGAAGGCGACGCGGCGGCCGTCGGGGTGCCAGGCGGGGGCGAGGAGCTGGTCGATCTCCGGCATGTCGATCACCCGCTCGAGGCCGCCGTTCAAGACGTCGATCAGCACCAGGCTGCGGCCGCGCTCGCGCTTGGCGAAGGCGGCGATCAGGTTGCCGTCCGGCGAGAACGACAGGTCGCGCCCCATCTGGAAACCGATGGTCATGAACTGGCCGACCAGGTACTGGTACTCGTTGGTGTAGCCGCGGGTGAGGTTGCGCACGCGCTTCCGCTCGCGGGTGTCGAACAGCGAGATGTCGACCTCGGCGCGCTCGGTGGAGAACGAGGCCACGAGGTCGCCCGAGGGCGACGCGGTGGGCGACATCTCCTGGCTGGGCAGGCCGCGCTCGACGCGGAAGGGGAGGCCGAAGTCGCCGGGCTCGCCGGTGCGCACCAGCTCCGGCAGGTACTTGGCACGCAGCCAACGGCGGAACTCGCGGTCGAACTCCTCCGGCTCGACGTTGAAGGCGCGCTCGACGGCGCGGCCGACGCGGCCGCCCAGCGTGTTGCGCAGCTCGAAGACGAAGTCGCGGAAGCCCTCCGGGCCCCAGGTCTCCTCGATGTAGTCGAAGGCGGCGTGGCCGATGCGGTAGGCGTAGAAGCCGGTCACGTTCTGCTCGGTCAGGCGCGGGATGTTGTCGTTGACCACCGCGTCGCGCAGCACCATCAGGTCGGTGGTTCCCTCGTCCTTGGCGACGTAGCTCGCCATGCCCTCCATCACCCAGGTCGGCGGCTGGCTGGCGAAGCCGCGGCCGAAGTTGCCCTGGAACAGGATGTGGTACTGGAAGATGTGGGTCAGCTCGTGGCGCATCAGCCCCATCAGCTCCGGGTCCGGCAGATCGACCGGCATCACCATGCGGAAGCGGACGTTGGTGGCGAAGGCGCCGACGCCCTCGGGGATGAAGTTGAGGATGATGTTGTTCTGTTCGAAGGCCGCGTGGCTGGCGTAGAAGATGAGCGGCGTCGGCTCCTGGATCTGGAAGTCGAAGAAGCGCGACAGCGAGTCGTAAGCGCTCTCCGCGAAGGAGACCACCTTCTCGAGCAGCATCTCCTCGTCCTGGTAGTAGTAGACGTCGAAGTGGGGCGAGTGGTAGATGTGCCACTCGAAGTCGCGGTACTGCACCTTGTTCTTGCCGAAACCGCGGCCGTAGTGCTGCGGCAGCGGCGCGAAGAGCTGCGCCTCGGCGTCGGGGGCCGGCAGCGCCGGCACGAGCGGCAGGACGAGCAGCGTGGCGACGGCGAAGGACAGGGTCCGTTTCGAGCTCACGACAGCCTCCTCTTCGATTCGCAGCATGGGGCCGCAGCCGGGCCCGTCAAGGTGTGAACAGCACCCGCGTGGCTTCGACCTCTTTCTGCGCGAAGACGCCGACGATGCGGTCTTCCAGCGAGTAGAGGTTCTCGAACATGCCGCGCAGCGGGTCGGCGCGGTCGCTCGCGTAGCTCTGGAAGTCCTTGAAGTTGTCGGCGTAGAGGAGCTCGCCGGTGCGGCCGTCGTAGACCTGGAGCAGGATGTCGTACTCGAAGCCGGTCTGCTCCACCAGCACCTGGCGGTAGTAGGTGCGCCCGTTGTAGGGCGAGGTGTACTCCTCGGTGCGGTAGCCGGTGCGGTCCTGGACGTCGAAGTCCAGACCGCCGGAGAGGATCAGGTCCGCCTGCGTGCGCTCGCCCACGGCGCGCCAGAAGTCCTGCTCGCGGGCGAGCTGGGCGAGGTCGTAGGTCGGGTAGTCGATGCGCGGCGCCTCGACCACCTTGAGCTCGGTCTCGCGGCGCAGCGTCTTGACCAGGTAGCGGTCGAACTCCGCCTGGACGTCGACGCCGGTGTTGCGCAGGCTGCCGTCGCCCTCCTGGCTGACCACCAGGAAGGGGGCGATGGTGATCGTCTCGCGGTCGCCCAGATCGAGGCGCGCCTTCTGCGGCAGCTTGAGCCGCACCTCGACCGAGGCCAGGGCCACCGAGGCGGTGACCAGCACCGCCGCGAGGACGACCGCCGCGAGGGCGGCGGCGCGGATGCTTCCGTCGTGCTTCACCATCGTCGTGTCCGTTCCTCGGGCCCCCGGGTTCGGTTCAGCGTGCTGCGGATCAGGCACCTCCGCCGTCGGCGGCGGCGGCGCTGCCGCCGGCGTCGCCGGCGGCCGTCTCCGGCGCCGCCTCCTGCGGCCGGAAGCTCTGGTAGAACTCGACGAAGCGCGCGTAGTTGCGCCGCAGCTCGCGGTTCGTCGGCGCCGCCTGCAACGCCTGCTGGTAGGAGGCCAGCGCCTTGTCGAACTGGCCGGTCGCCTCGTAGGCCACCGCCAGGTTGTTGAGCACCCGCGGGTCGCCCGGCGCCTGGCGCTGCGCCTGCTCGAAGCGGAACAGCGCCTCGCTCCACAGGCCGCGCTGCGCCATCTTGACGCCGAACTCCATCTGCGACTGCGCCCCCGGTGCGCTCAGCGCGGCGTCGCCGCTGCCGCACGCCAGCGCGGCGGCGACGAGCGGCACCGCCAGCAGGGCGGCACCCAGGCGGGGGAAACCGGTGCGGGGGGCCCGCGGCGCGGTCCGCCCCGGCCGGCGAGCCGGCGGAGGGAGGGTCGGGAGGCTCGGGTTCATCGACAGGCGGCTCGTCTCGAAATGGGGCGCCAGTATATACGAGCGCCCGAGCTGCAAGGATCGCACCGGCGGAGGCTTCGGCTACGGTGCCGCGCCCGAGGCGGCCGCGGGCGGTGCGATTCCCGCGCTCCGCCGCGTCCTGACCGGGCGGAGGCCGCACCCATGCCCGAGACGCCGCACCCGACGCTGCCCGACCGCACCCTTTCTCCGTCCACCGCAGGGGACGGCGAAGACCGTCCGGAGGACACCCGCGCCGCCGCCCCGGCCCCCGCTCCTGCCGAGAGCGACCTGCTGATCGCCCTCCACGCCGATCCGGAGACCGGCCGCGCCGCCGCCTGCCGCCTGGGCGAGGAGCCGGCCGCGTGGAGCGGGCGAAGGGCTCCGGGTCGCGCGCTGGCGGCGCGCCTCGGCGTGCCATGGCCGGCCGTCGAGCGCGCCCGCGCCCTGCTGCCCGACGCCGCCAGCCTGGCCGACGCCGAGC